>JAZODQ010000013.1:0-7782 GCA_045597105.1 Acetatifactor sp. | reverse complement strand
CCTAACTGGTCAAACAAAAAAGCTTGATACATAGGGTGTTCAGACATAATAAAAATTGCTGTTTCCCTGTCCATTTTGATTGCAAGGCACATATCATCATAGAAGGGTCCTAAGTCATTGGTGATAATGATTACTTCTTCTATCTCTGACAATTCGAAGGCATATTCTATCCCACCTGCAAGGGCATGTATTTTACCACCTATTAATGAAAGAGTATCGTTGAGTCCAATTTTAATTTTCATACCAATCTCCTTTCACTTATCCACTGAAAATCCCACCGTATACCCTTTCGGGACCAATGTACCCGCCGGAAACTGAAATCCATGAAGCGTGCCTTCTTCGTGCAAATCACAGGAATACGCAGAACATTCATAAGAGAATCCTGCCTCAGTTAATAACCTACTGACTTCCTCTTCCGTCATTCCAAGCGCCACCTGAGGAATAGGTGTTAAATCCTCTTTTTCATTATCCTCTACTACATAAACTTCTCCCATAACCTTCAACACGATGGTGCCAATCTCATACATTTGGGAACTGATATATTTGATCTCATAGTCAAAGGGAATTCCTAATTCCTCAAATTGCTGCAGCACCTGGGTAATATCCTTTCCCTCAGATTCTGCCATAATCATTATGCCTTCTTTTTCCAGTTCCTTTAGTCGTAATGCTTCCGCTTCCTCCTGCTCCTTTAGACGCTTTGCTTCCTCCGTGCACAGGGTAATATACTCTATCAGTGTTTCATCATCATTCTTGTCGAGACCGTCTATGGATTTGATAATTCCCGAATGTATGTAATACTCTATTTGAATACTATCTTTCAATTCCTTCAGTTCATTGATGTAGATTCTAAATCGCTCAGATTCCAAGGATGCATAACGCGTATGGTCAGCTGTTTCAAAAGCCATATAATATGCATAGGCCCTTTCGGTGGATCTTCCCGACTTATAGGAATAACTATGAACATATACTTCTGCCTCTGCTGACGGAATATCTACCGCAGCCGTCTCCTGTCCCAACATGTCACATAATATGGCGTGTTTGTAAGCTAATTTAGACGGCGTTTCATTTTCAATTAAAACGCCGCCATATCTGTCAGATACATTGAAGAGATTCATAATCAAAATGATAACTGCTGCAATCAGGCCAAAGCCCCCTAAGAACTTCCATAGGTTAAAACTTGCATGGTCTTTTTTCATGGAGATGCCAAAATATAGCACCAATAAAACAATGCCCAGTCCCCCAAGCAAAGAATCCTTGTAAAATACAGAAAGAAAATAGAACGCCAAATGACTTGTTTTTAAATACATATGTGTTAAAAACAAGTCCAGGCATACACTGACTGCCAATACCAAAAGTATGGCAATCACTGCTATAACTATTTCCTTTTTTTCTGCCTTATTATCCGAAGCCATGTAAAATGCACCTCTCTCATCTACATCATCTGTTACCGGATAATATTATATCAGTATTGCAATATAAAATAAATCACATATACCCAGCTAAGTAATCCGTGAAAAATCGCCCATCCTACAGACTTCCAGGTAGTATAGCTGATTACCATAGCCAGTGCACTACCAAATGAAATACCTGATTTTACTGTTTTGTTAATTACCTGTTTCGTTTCTCCCATATTAATAACCTTACCCTTTCCTCAGCATGTGAAAAATTTATTTTTCACACTACATCCTCCTTAAATTCTGTTGCATAAAAGATACTTCGTCGTTATCGCTTATAATTCCTTTCACTATAACATTTCACCGGGAAAACCTATTTGGGTTAGCTGTGAACCATATAAGCACAAAAAAGCACTAAAGCACTCTTCTTCCGATGTATATTCGTCATGGTGTGGACAATTGCTGCGTTCAATTGTACGTTCTATACACCAAATTCCCTCTTCATTTTGAAACACACCCACTTCAAAATATCCACTGTCTCCCCCTACAGGGTGATCCTTTACATTAAAATTAGGTGTAATATTTTTTGCACAATACTTGTTATAGATTTCCCAGAATTCGCATGCTTTCATATACTCACTTCCTTTCGAAATGTACAATATCCATATTTTTCTGAAACTATCCTTAGTATAAAATAAATTTTATTGGTTTACTACAGTAAATTGTGCATATTAAAGTGGGTTATCGTGCTGATTTGAAAAGCCTCCTAGCAAAAAGAGGTTTCGGAGTAAGCATGCTTTCTCCAAAACCTCTTTTATCCTCGACTGTTCTCAGTCCATGTATATGCTTTAATCTAACTCTGTCATACCGGTGTACAGATGGTAATAACGGCCCTGCTGTGCAATCAGGTCGTCATGGTCACCTCGTTCAATGATTTCTCCCTTTTCCAGTACCATAATGGCATTAGCATTACGGACGGTAGATAAACGGTGTGCAATTACCAGAGTGGTGCGGCTTTCCATCAGTCGGTCCATACCATGCTCGATGTGCTTCTCTGTTCTGGTATCTACAGAACTGGTAGCCTCATCCAGAATCAATAGCGGTGCCTTGGAAACGGCAGCACGGGCGATGTTCAGCAGCTGACGCTGGCCCTGGCTTAAGTTAGCACCGTCGCCCTCAATCATGGTGTCATAACCTTTTTCCAGACGCATGATGAAGGAATGTGCACTGGCCGTTTTGGCCGCCTGGATAACCTCTTCATCAGTAGCATCCAATCTACCATATCTGATATTATCTTTAATCGTGCCGGTAAATAAATGGGTATCCTGCAATACCATAGCGATATTGCTACGCAGGTCATCCCTACGAATATCCATGATATTGACACCATCCACGGTAATGGTGCCGGAATCGATGTCATAGAATCGGTTAATCAGATTGGTAATTGTTGTCTTACCAGCGCCGGTGGAGCCAACAAAAGCAATCTTCTGACCCGGCTTTGCATACAGGGAAATGTTTTTCAGTATGGTCTTTTCAGGCACATAACCGAAGGTAACATTTTCCAGTGCTACTGCACCTTTTACCTCTGTCAGCTTGGCAAGCACTTCTTCAGTCACTCTCTGATTATCTTCGCAAGCCTTCAGTTCTTCTATATCAGCCTGTTTTGCATAGTATTCCTTACCGTTTACCTCGATGATATGATAAGGGTCTTCTACATCTGCCAGCTCCGGCTCGCTGTCCATTACATCAAATACACGCTCTGCACCTGCCAGCGCGGAGAAAACTGTATTCATCTGCATGGACAATTCGTTGATAGGTCTGGAGAACTGTCTGGAATAGTTGACAAATACCGTCAGACCGCCCACATCAAATTTCTCAAGGGCACAGAGAATACCTCCGATCATAGCTGTCAGAGAGTAACTGATCTGTCCGATGTTACCCATAACAGGACCCATGATACCACCAAAGAACTGGGCCTTAATCTGCTTATCACGCAAGTCATGATTCAGATATTCAAACTCTTCCTCTGCAATTTCCTCATGGCAGAATACCTTTACTACCTTCTGCCCTGTAACAGTTTCCTCAATATATCCGTTCAGAGTACCAATAGCTGCCTGCTGTGCCTTGTAGAATCGACGGCTTCTCGACATCACCTGTTTACCTGCCCAAATCATCACAGGCATCATCACTATAGTTAAAATAGTCAGCCATACATTGGTATACAGCATCAGACACACGGTACCTACGATATTAATACTACCGGAAATCAACTGCACTACGGTATGGTTCATCATTTCACCAACGGTGTCCACATCATTGGTAAAACGGCTCATGATGTCGCCATGGTTGTTTGTATCATAAAAACGTACCGGAAGCTTCTGTATCTTGGCAAATAAATCATTACGTAGCTGCTGTAATGCCTTTTGGGACACACTAATCATAATGCGCTGCTGCAAATACTGGGTCACGATACCAACAGCATAAATACATGCCATCATAATCAGTCCCTGCATCAGTACAGTAAGGCCTTTGCCCTCTGCCAATCCATTAATTACAGGTCTGAGCATATAGGAGCCGGCCAGCGAAGAAATGGTAGTGAGCACCACACAGAATGCCACAATTACCAGCTTACTCATATCCGCACTAAGATAGTTCCAAAGTCTGCCCAGGGTTTTCTTCATCTCCTTGGGCTTACTTACTGTCATGGCACCTCTGGGACCACGGGGACCTCCACCGCCGGGACCTCTTCCGGGACCGGGGCCCATACCGGGCACTTCCTTCTTACTTTCATACTTCTTACGGAGACGTTCTGCTCTGATTTCGTCCATTACGCAGTCACCTCCTTATCCATCTGGGAATAGTAGATTTCCTGGTAAGCCTGGCATCCGCTTAGCAATTCCTCATGCTTACCTATGCCTACTATCCTGCCTTCATCCATTACAAGGATGTTATCTGCATCAATAACAGATGTTATTCTCTGTGCAATTATCAGTTTCGTTGTATCCTTCAGTGTGGTACTGAAAGCCTCACGAATCATAGCTTCTGTCGCTGTATCCACCGCACTGGTAGAATCATCCAGAATTAATATTCTAGGCTTTTTAAGGAGTGCTCTGGCAATACAAAGTCTCTGCTTCTGTCCGCCGGACACATTGACACCGCCCTGTCCCAGCTCTGTCTCATAGCCTTCGGTAAAGCCCATTACGAACTGGTCAGCCTGTGCCTGAGCAGCTACTGCACGCACTTCTTCCTCCGTAGCATTCTCATCACCCCAGCGCAGGTTTTCCATGATGGTACCGGAGAAAAGTACATTTTTCTGCAATACCATACCCACACCTTCACGAAGATTTTTCAGGGAATACTCTTTTACATTGACACCATCTACCAGCACTTCTCCCTGATCCACGTCATATAAACGGGGAATCATGGATACAAGTGTGGTCTTGCCGCAACCGGTGGAACCGATAATACCTACAGTCTGCCCGGGCAATATCTCCACATCGATATCGGCAAGCACAGCCTCTTCGCTTTCTTTATAATATCTGAATACCACATCCTTAAACAGAATATGACCCTCTGTCACCTGCTTATCCTTGCAAGCAGCATTCTCATCCGTAATATCCACTTCCGTATCCAACACTTCGCTGATACGATTGGCGGAAGCAACAGCTCTGGCACTTTGCAAAAGTACCATTGCCAGCATCATCAAACTCATAAGTACCTGTACGATATAAGTGGTAAATGCGGTTAAATCACCAACAAGCATATCGCCTACCATGATCTGCTTACCACCAAACCATACTACTGCCAGCGTCGTGAGATTCATAAAAAGTGCCATTGCGGGCATCTGAATAATTATAATTTTAAAAGCGCTCATGGAAGCATCCTTCAAATCTGCGTTGGACGCAGCAAAACGAGCCTCTTCATAATCTCCACGTACAAAAGATTTAATCACCCGTACATTGGTCAGAGTTTCCTGGATATTGGAATTTAACTTATCCAGCTTTTCCTGCATGATATTGAAACGGGGAAATGCTACTCTGATGATACAAACAATAGCAATGCAAAGCAGTGGCATTACAACCAGTAAAATAACTGCCAGCTTGGCATTCATAACAAATGCCATGATAACCGCACCGATTAACATACCCGGTGCTCGAAGCAACATCCTCAGTCCCATCATAATCACATTCTGTAGCTGGGTAATATCATTGGTCAACCTGGTTACCAAAGAACCTGTACTAAAAGTATCAATATTGGTAAATGAAAACTTTTGTACTTTTGCAAACACATCGCTACGTAAATCAGTAGCAAAATTCACGGCTGCCTTGGCCGCAAAATAAGCACCGCCGATTCCGCCCAGCATCATGAAAAGAGCTGTCAAAATCATCAGTGCACCCATACCCACTATGTAGCCCACATCGTGGTTTGCAGCACCATTATTGATGATATTGGCCATGAACTTAGGCAAAACAACTTCACCTATTACTTCCACAATCATCGATAAGGGGCCGAGTATAAAGTAGGGCCAATAAGGCTTTACATATTTGGAGTATCTCTTCAATCTACTCTACCATCCTCTCCTAATATTTTGTGCCTACGCCTATCACCTGCATGCAGATGATTCCCTCCTCCCGGCAAAACACGTACTTTTTTATTATATTACCAATATATAGAAATTGCAAACAAAGCTTTACTAAAATTGTAATATGTAGAAATCACGGCTTGACTACAAATGGCTTAAACTAGACATTTTTTCAAGAAAATCCTTTAAAATAGCCTTTTTCTTGACCTTGAAAATCTCAGACTTTAACATTAGATTGCGTAAATTAAGAAAAGAGACCTTATTCTTAAAGTCTCTTTTCTTTTTAAATTTCTTTATTTTTTCTTTTGATTTCAAATTTATATAGAAAAATAGATATTAACATAAATAATACATATCCAAACCCAAAGAGTAAAATTATAAACATAAGATTTAGTTGAGATAATCCTTTATTAAAAAGTATAAATGCAATTCCATAATATACTATATTAACTAAAAATGAATTAATTGTATTATAAATTGTTTTTCCCTTAGATATGAACCAACCATCTATAAAGCTTGAAATTATATATGCAATATAAAAAGGGACTAATGGATACAAAATATTTAAAATAGTATTTGAATCTGAAGACATTACATTTATAATAAACCATCTCCAACATGGAACACTTATTAACCATAAAACACTAACAATCAATCCATATTTCCAAGTATTTTTAAACTCTAATTTTTCTAAATTGTTTTTCTTTATAATTTCTGTAATAACCATAATAGGGATAAGCAACCATCCCCAAATAAAGTTATTAGCAACCCAATAATTTCCTGATTCTGAAACAGCATTAACCATTTTACAAATCATAATAGCATAAATAAAATTATCTAAGAAAATTTGTAAACCTGAAAATAAACCAATTCTTAAATAATCTTTCAACCAATGTAAATTTACTTTTCCAAATCCAATATATTTTCTAATATAAAGAGTAATTAATGCAATGATACCAATTAATGAATTTGTTATTATCTCTGAATATGAAGCTCCTACTTCTAAAAAAGTATCAATAAATACAAAGTCCAAAATACTAAGAATTGCTAATTTAACTATGGTTAATATAGCAACCATTTTGAAATCATTATTCAAAGTTAATAGCATTATACAAAAAGTACTAATAAAACCAATGAGCAAAGAAAAAGTTTGTAATTTTAAATATTCTGAAGCAAATTCAGCATTCATAAACTCTGAAATATTTGAAACATATGTAGAAATGATTAAAGCAAATATAGTGTAAATACTAAAAGATATAATAAAAGCCAAACCATTTTTTTCTTTAGATGTTATATTGGTTTTCAATAATGAGAATAAAGGAACAGTTAAAGTAGTCACCAAAATTTCATCAATCAAATCAAACCATTCCATTTGTCCTAAAATATTAATATCAACTTGATTAATGCTAATAATACCTATTCTTATAACATTATAAATAGATGGAATTAACATCCATAAGAACAATGATAAAAATAATTTATAATCTTTCTTTTCCATAAAAACTCCTTTAATTACTTTATAATTGCTTATATTATATGTATTTATAAAAGCTTTTCCAACTTATTATGAGTTTTATAAGGTAAAAAAATATTTGCAAATCGGAACTTATTTTTGCTTGCGTCTGGCACGGCGAACACGATTGATATGACGTTCAAAGTCCCCGCTATGAATCAGCTCCGCCAGTACATATTGCTCAAAAACCGGCACTGTACAGGAATAAAATCCCAGTTCTTCCTCAAACCGTTCCAACAACTGTTCCGGTAATACCATATACCCGATTCGCATGGAGGGTGCAATGGTTTGGG
>JAZODQ010000012.1:0-28323 GCA_045597105.1 Acetatifactor sp. | reverse complement strand
ATATGACTTGCCATGCAAGTCACTTGGAAATATGCTTCGCATATTTCTGAACGATACATGGTATCGTTTGTTGCCGTCTTTGTTTCAGCAGCAACTCTGATATCTTATCATGTGCTCTGAACTTTGTCAACAACTTTTTTTATTTTTTCGACTCGTTCAAGTCGAAGCCTGTCGACTGATTACCTCAGCGACGAATTTGAGTATAGCACCGTCATTTCAGATTGTCAACCATAAATTTTTATTTTTTGTATATATTTTGAACAATTTTTAAAAAAGGTCGGAAATGCCCATATTTACGGACTTTTCCGACCTCTTCCAATGCGTCATCAACATTAAATTAACTGTTTCTTTGTTTATTTAACTGGAATTGTGTATGAATTTTCACCATTTTTAATGGTAAAGTTCAAACTTTGACCTGTATACTGCTCATCTAACTCAAAAAGCAACACCAATTCCTGTGTATTTCCCGGCTGTAATGTGCCGATATAACTTACCATATCATCCAGCAGCATAGTAGTCAGCGCATTACGTACATAATTATCTTCTGCCTTCAGACGATATATATTTTCTGAATGTAAGAAATCAATATCCTGAATCGCAGCTGACTGATTATCAATCAAAAACTTCAGCACTGCAAGCTTCTTACCGGCAGATGCTTCCAAATAGAAAAATGCATCCTCAGCTTGCTCTTCGGGATAACTGTCACAAATGTCCATTCCCCGGTAGGTAACTGCAACCCCTGCGGGCAAAGTAAGCACCTCTTCCATAGTAGCTATAACCGGCTCAACAATCACAGGTTCATTCTCGTTCTCTGCATTTTCAGGATTCCCTATACTTCCGGGCTCCTCAGACTCCTGTGACGGTTCCTGCACTTCCGGCTGCGTTATCGTCTCTTCTGCCTTCTCTTCATATTCAGAAAGATCCACTAACCTGCTTCTATTATTTGCATCATATTTTAACAAAGTAATAGCAGCATACTCTCCTATTACATCCATCTGTTCGTCCGTCATGTCAGGTATGGCATTCCCACAGCCGCCCATTGACAGCGCCATACATGAAATAAGAAACAGTATTCCCAATCTTCTCTTCATATCTATTCCTCCGGTCAGACCATATACAAAAGTCTATTCTGCTTCTATATATAGAAGAATACCCTATTTCCATGCTTTCGTCAATCTTTTGAGACTATATAGGCGCTATACTTATCCGCATCCGCTTTGTGGCATTTCACATGAAGCCACAAACCTTCCGGCTTATATTCTTTTTCAAGTACTGTAGCATTTTCCATCAGATAGGAAGCAATGTTTCCTTTATCAAAAGGCAATAAAAAACAGGTATCCACTTGTCCCGCATACACGCAGGACTTAATCAACTCTGCAAGTGCCCTTATACAATTCTCATCCTTGGCACACATGAATATCTGCTTGTCCATCACCTTAGGAAGTATCATATCCGCCTGCTTCAAGTCAGCTTTGTTGTATACTACAATCTGTGGAATGCCTGCCACTTCCAGTTCCTTCAAAGTATCCATGGTCACCTGCATATGCTGCTTGTGGTTTTCATCCGAAAAATCCACCACATGTACCAACAAGTCCGCATATTTCGCTTCTTCCAACGTAGACCGAAATGCTTTCACCAGGCCATGGGGTAATTTATTAATAAAACCAACTGTATCTACCAGAAAGAAAGGCTGATTATCCCCGGCCTCAATGGAGCGGACACTGGTTTCCAATGTAGCAAACAACATATTCTTTTCCAGTACCGTCTTTTCGGACACATCTCCGTAATACTCTAACATACGATTTAAGATAGTGGACTTGCCTGCATTGGTATAGCCAACCAGAGACACCTGGGGAATACCGGAATGATTTCTGCGCTTACGCTGCGTATCCCGATTTCCTGCAATCTGTTCCAATTCCTTGCGCAGTTCTGCAATACGATGCTCTATGCGTCTACGGTCCAGCTCCAGCTTTTTCTCACCGGCGCCTCGATTACTCA
The DNA here is from genome assembly GCA_045597105.1 of Acetatifactor sp. GTDB lineage: Bacteria > Bacillota > Clostridia > Lachnospirales > Lachnospiraceae > Acetatifactor. Next base: position 26,325 of record JAZODQ010000012.1, on the reverse strand, counting down.
TACTTCCGCTGGTACCACCCTGTCTGCCCAGAGATTCCCTCATACCGACTAATCGTGGCAACATATACTGCAGCCTGGCCGTCTCTACCTGTAGCTTTGCTTCCTTTGTTTGGGCGCGGATTGCAAATATCTCCAATATCAGACCTGTTCTGTCCGATATGGGCATATCTAATTCTTTTACCAGATTTCGCATTTGTGAAGGTGACAAAGCATTATCAAAAATAATCTCCTCTGCTTCACAGTCATGGGCAAATTCCTTTACTTCCTGTATCTTGCCACTTCCGATATATAAACTTTTATTGGGCATGGGTAACCTCTGGGTAATGATACCCACTACCCTTTTGCCTGCCGCCTCAGCCAGACTTTTCAATTCCTCCATGGAATGCTCGAAATCCTCTTCTTCGTCTGTATCCACGCCAACCAGCAATACTTTTACACTATACTCTAATTCTTTTTCTTCCATATACAACCTTTACTCCTGTACGGTCTCAAGTTCAAACCAAAAGCACACGCCATTGGCATAATTTTCCACACCGCATCTTTGATTCATGGATTCCATAATCGCTTTTACAATGGACAGTCCCACACCACTTCCGCCATATTCACGGGTTCTGGCTTTATCTACCTTATAAAATTTTTCCCAAATATGCTCTATTGCATCCGCCGGAATGGGGTCTCCTGTATTAAATATAGAAACTCTTGCCTTACCGCCCTGCTGCTCGATTTTAAAATCTATGATTTTCTCTCCTGTACAATAATTTACTGCATTGGAGAAATAATTCATAATCACTTCTTCTACCTTAAACTCATCGCCCCAAACATATATGGGCGAATAATCCGGCATCTTGACTGTAATACCGTTCTGCGTCGCCAGAAGCTCTGCTGTCTGTAAATATCCCTTCACCATAGCCACGATATCAAAACGCTCCATGGTTACCGTGTCACTTCCGAATTCCAACTGATTCAGGGTCAGAAGTTTCTGCACCATATTATTCATTTTGGCCGCCTCATCCATAATGACCTCGCAGTAAAAGTTTCTGCTTTCAGGATCATCGCTGATTCCTTCCTGCAATCCTTCTGCATACCCTTGAATCAGAGCAATCGGCGTTTTCAGCTCATGGGATACATTGGACAAAAACTCCTTACGCATCTCGTCGATTTGTTCTTTTTGGGCAATATCATTTTTAAGTTCATTGTTGGCTGTTTTCAAGTCAGAAATAGTCTTCTCCAAAGTCTCCGACAAAACATTGATATTTTGCCCCAAAAGTGCTATTTCGTTCTTTGCCTTACCACGATACTTTGCCTCGAAATCAAACTCTACCATGCGTTTGGAAATATCATTCAGTTCCAGAATCGGTCTGGTAATCTTACGCGACACATACCAAATAATGATGCCTCCCACCAATGTACCACCGATACCTACATATACAAAAAAGCGGTTCGCCAGCGCTGCACTTTCCCTGATACTTTCCAGCGGTGTCTGCATGATAAAAGACACATCCGTATCCAGACGGCCATACATCTCCACATACTCGCCTCTGTTAATGCCTGTAATCTGAATAATATAATCATCGCCTTCTTCCAAAATCCTCGTATCATCCGCAGAAAATCCGAATATATATCCCAAAAGCCTGCTTTCCAGCTCCGGTCCGCCATTTGCAGAGCCATAACGCATCCGTGAATTATGATCCACGATACATATGGTAATATTATTGGTACGGCACACCTTGTCCAGTTCATCAATAAAGCTCGCCGTACCATAGCTGTCGCTTTTCGCTGCTGCGCTGATGATATTATAGGCATCAAAAATAACCTTCTTCTTACTTTCCAGATAATATTGTCCCAGCCATATATTATTCACCAACAGACAGAATATAACGATTCCTGCCATCAGTCCTATAAAAATCAGTGCTAATTGGCTTCGAATGGATGTTTTCATACCATGCTCTCTTTCCAAACAATCTGCATTCCTGTAGTACAATCAGTATGATTTTAACACTCTATTTGCAGTTTCACAACCAATAACACAAACCTTTCACAATTATTGGCAAAAAGAAATGGCCGTGCACAATGGTTTACCGATCAGAAAACCCGCCGGAAATCCGGCGGGTCTCTTCACTCTTGATATATATGCGCCTTTCAGCGCCCCCTGTTTAACCCCTTTTTATGGTTTTGGAATCTGATTCAGCTGTGCATTCAGACCAAGTAACTGTTCCTTCGTAAACTGTACATTTGCAGCACTCATCAAACTGGTCATGCGAAGCACTGTGAATCCTTCCATCATCTTCATGATACCTTCATTCATCTCGAAGCCGGCCAGCATGCCTCCCTTTTCAGCACTGCCGCCCATCACCTGACTCATCATTCCCATGAACAATGCGCGTCCTGCCTCTGTCTTCATGATATCACTCAGCTTATCATTCAATGAGAAATATCCTTCAGGCTCGGTAATATCGAACCAGTTCAGGACAGCTCCCTTTTCACGAAGTCTGTAAGCTTCATTAAACACTTCTACCTTACGGATTCTGCTTTCGTCAGTGCAATCGCCGGCCTTTGCAACCAGTACGGTCTCACCTGCATTAGGCACTTCAAAATAGAAGAAATGCTCAGCGCTCTCCTGCTTGCCAAGACTCTTGCCGTTTGCAAACAGCTCAACCTCAGGCTGATTGGAGTATACAGTCACCTTAGTCACATCCTCCACTCTGTCTACATAGCGCTTTCCACAGATGTGTACGAAAGGATCATCAGATAACCATGCCTTATATGCATAGAAGGAATCCTTCTTATACTTACGGTCAAAGGTAACAAGTCCCTTATGGTTCTGACCGTTTTCGCCGCCTTCATTTCGCGCATCCGCACCAAAGTCAAACATATTCCATACATGGGTTGCCCACATATACTTTCTGGTAAATAACTGCTTAATCAGTTCTTCATGATAGTATGCCTGATATTCTTCGGTATAATCACCCTGCTGGGGATTGGAAGTATGCCAGTTCAGTGCCTCACAACCGTACTCACTACATCCGATAGGAATGTTGGGGAAGGTAGCGTGGAATTTATCGAACCAAGGACCGTTCATGGAAGTATCTCCACCGTACCATCCAAAGTAATGATTATAGGAAACCACATCAGGTATCTGCACATAAGGATCTTTGATATCACACATGGATACGCATGCAATGGTAGTCAATCTGGTAGGATCCATATCATGTACCATATCATTCAAAATCTTATGATTTTCAATCAGATCATCATCCGTACCGGACATGGAAATCTCATTAGACAGACCCCAAACCACGATACTGGGATGATTATAATTCTGGATCACCAGTTCCTTCATCTGAGAAATGGTATTCTCACGACCGGTAGGCATATGCTTGGAAATATAAGGAATCTCCGCCCAGATAACCATACCTCTTTCATCACACAGATCATAGAAATACTGGTCATGCTGATAATGTGCCAGACGAATGGTTGTAGCCCCCATCTCACAAATCAGGTCCATATCTTCCTCATGATGCTCAGGTAATAATGCATTACCGATGCCCCATCTGTCCTGATGACGGGATACACCACGGAGAGGATAGCTCTCACCATTTAAGATAAAGCCTTCATTAGGATCAATCTTGAAGGTACGGCAACCAAAACGTGTACTTACTGCATCCACAGTCTCACCGTTCTCAACCAGCTGTACTTCTGCGGTATACAGATAAGGATTCTTTCTTCCATGCCACAGTGTCACACCCATGATTTCCAGCTGAGCCTTGCCTTCTGCCACTTCGCCGTCACAGGAAGCCACTACATTACCCTCTTTGTCCTTGATGGTATAAACAAGTGTCTGTCCATCCTTTGCGCCGATTACAGGTGCTTCCACTGTCACAGTTGCATTACTGCCGCTGATTTCAGGAGTCACCTTGATACCGGGGCCACCATAATTCTCTAAATCAAAATGAGACTCTTCTACCGCAATAATATTAACATTTCTGTACAGACCACCATAGAAAGTGAAATCTGCCATCTGGGGATAAACCACTTCATTAGGACTGTTATCCACTGCAACCACGATTAAGTTTTCATCTGTCAAAACTTCTGTCAGTTCCACACGCCAGGTAGAATAACCGCCATCATGATGTGCCATTTTCTTGCCATTTACATATACATCTGCAGAAGAATTCGCACCCTGCAGTTCCAGATAATATTTCTTATCTGCAGGTAAATCCACCTTTGCAAGCTTCTTTGCATAATAGCAGGTGCCGCGATAGAAATCATTATCACCGTCCTGACCATCGATATTATTCCAGGTATGGGGGAGTGTTACCCACTCCCATCTCTCCGGTAATGTAGCCGGCACTGCGTCTGCATTCTTGGTAAAAGCCCATTTTGTATTAAAATTTATTACTTCTCTCATTTCAGCAAATGCTCCCTTCTAACCATTACTCCTCTACTGCTTCCTTTTCATGCTTTTCCTTCAGTGCAAGTACGTTTGCATCTACCTGCTTCTTGTGCAGAGGATACCAGAACCACAGAACTGCAGCCAGTAAGCCGAATCCAACTGCGGGAATCAGTGTAGAAATATTAAAGATACCGGATAACACTTCAGGTGTCTGTACCTGACCTGCAGCAGCAGCCTCGGAGTTGTAACCGATACCGGTCAACAGCCATCCGGATAAACCTGCCGCCAAAGCCTGTCCCAGCTTACGTGCGAAGGAATACATAGCATATACGGAACCATCTTCACGGATACCATTTCTTAATTCAGAATAATCGATAACATCGGTAATTAATGCCCAGGATACCATGGAGAATACACCAAGACCTAACCAGCACAACATCTGTAAGCCACAGTATACCCACACATTTTCAGGACGAATTACCCAAATAAGAATCATTACTATAGCTGCAAACAGGTTAGAAACAACCGACACCTCCGCCTTACCGAATTTCGTCGCCAGGGGTTTTGCAAAAATCGCAGCTGCAATCATACCAACCATCATCATCATGGTAGATGCAGATTGTGCAGCAGCACTATTATAATAATCAGGATAAATATATGCAGCCATATTCTGCATGGTCAGCTGAGCCAGCAGCATAACTACGGATGCTACAATAATAGAAATCAGTGCGCGGTTGGTAAATGCGCTCCTCAGCATCTGTCCTACAGAAGGAGCCTTCTCACCACTACTCTCCACAACTACACGCTCGGTAATCAGCTTGTAACACAGCACATAACATCCGATTGCCAAAACAGAGAAAATACCTGCAGCTATAGTAACTCTGGAACCAATCAGAGTCTCCTTTACAGTACCGTCCGCCAAAGTCACCTTATTATATGCAATCAGTGGTAACAGGATACCGATTACCATACCTGCCAGCATACCACCCATGGTACGGAAAGTAGACAGCGACTGTCTGTCTCCGGGCTCAGAAGAAACTGCAGAAGCCATGGAACCATAAGGAATATTAATTCCTGTGTAGCAGAAAGACCCCCACAAAATGTAGGTAATCGCCAGATATGCAATCTTAGCACCGGTAGACCATGATGCAAAGCCACTCTGATACATCAGGAAGGATGCCAATGCTACAGGCACACACATACGCAGAATCCAGGGTTTAAATTTACCGTTAGCAGTTACCTTACTGCGGTCAGCAATTCGTCCCATTGCTACATCTGTAAACGCGTCCACAAAACGTGCAAGCATCATAATCGTACCGACAACCGCTGCGGAAACACCCATTACATCCGTATAGAACTTGGTCAGAATCATGGTGGACAGGATGAAGGTAAAATCGTTACCGAAATCACCAAATAAGTACCCCATCTTGTCACGCATACCAAAAGGTCTTACTTCTTTTTGTGTTTTCATATTAAGTCCCTCTCTTTTCTAAAAGTTTTATTAATAAGCTGATTATATTTTAACAAACGGGCAAAATAACCGTGAGTAATATTTTTAGCTATAATCGTATTATTTTTTCTAATCATTGCTTTTTACCAAAAATTGTACGATAATAGACAATAGAAATACGATTGAAGGAGTCCTCTATGTTTTATGCTGCCGAATTAGCTTTTGTACAAAAGTATTTGCAACACTGTCGCATACAATGTCATATAGAAACAGCCGCCACACTGCCCGGCGCACAGCTGGATATGGGCATCCGTGAAATGCTGGGACTGCAATCTCCCACAAGAAAGCTTTCAGATACTGTGGGACGTGATGTCCTGCACAATCACCTTTACAAAATTACCAATGAATTTTTTTGTAATTATTACTTTCTGCTGCTTCCTGACACATCGGAACCCACAGTAATGATTATCGGCCCCTACCTTTCACATAATATTGAAAAATCGGTTATATTGGAACTAAGTGAGAAATACGGGCTTTCTCCCCAAAGCTTTCCTGCCTTTGAAAGATATTTCAGTATCCTTCCCACCCTTGCGGATGATACTGCCCTCCAGACGCTACTGCATACCTTTGCAGAAACCATCTGGGACGGTGCAGAAAATTTCTCCCTGGAAATCATAGAAAAAGGCACTTCCATGAACTACGCAGCCACGGCCACACCACCCAAATTTCCCGAACCGGATGATATCTCTTTTAGTATGCAAGCTTTGGAAAGTCGTTATGCAACAGAAAATGATTTTTTGGCAGCGGTGTCCAAGGGTAAAATCCATAACGCGGAATTACTGATCAACAATATGTCCAATACCCATATGGAGCAACGTACCCCTGATACCCTGCGTAATATAAAAAACTATACCGTGGTTATGAACACTCTGCTGCGCAAGGCTGCGGAACAGGGATCCGTACATCCCTATCATATTGACCGCATATCTTCGGACTATGCACGTAAGATTGAACTCTGCACTACCTTGGAAGCCTGCCGGAAGCTTCAAAAGGAAATGGTGCGTAAATACTGCCTATTGGTAAAGAACCACTCCATGAAGAGTTATACCCTGCTGGTACAGAAGGCCATCACACGCATCGATTCCGACCTGACTGCGGACTTAAGCTTAAATGCCATGGCACAGCTGCTGAGTGTGAATCCCAGCTATCTGTCCAGCCAGTTTAAAAAGGAAACCGGCAGCACTCTGACTGACTATGTAAACAGAAAAAAGGTGGAGCACGCAATCCTCTTGCTCAACTCCACCCCTCTGCAGATCCAGACCATCGCCCTACACTGTGGCATCCCGGACGTGAATTACTTCACAAAATTATTTAAAAAATATGTAGGAAAGACCCCGAAGGAATATCGGGATAGTATCAGTTAAAAGAGAGAGGTATAAAAAAAGCCAAACACTTTATTCATCTGTTGATGAACTGAGTGGTTGGCTTTTTTCAACTATACCATAGTAAAAATTAGGAATATTACAAATTTCTCTATATGCGTATAATAATTATTTACAAATCTCCGCTTCAAAAGCACGATACACTTCTTCTACACAAATATCCTTAACCTTGCGTAGCATCATCTCTTTTTTATCCGGAGCTATATGTTCTTTCACCTTGTTATATGCTGCAATGGCACCCTGGGCATCCCCTGCTCTCAAATAAGTCACGGCCATTAAAAAGCACCACTCACCCAAGAATACATCCATATCTTTTCTCATGGTCTCTCTTGCAAATAATGCTTTCATTACACCAAAACTCCAGTCTCCGAATGCTACAGCAGACTCTTTATCCGCAAAGTACGCATAGGACTCGAAATCATAGCGTATTTTAGAACCGATTGCCTTGGTGTAATGTTCAAAATCTTTTTCGATTATGGTTTTGGTTTTATCCATACTTTTTTCAAAACCGCCTTCAAACAGTGCAAGCTTTGACAAAATGTTTTCCTGCAGCCTGTTGGACTTCACCGAGGGAAGGGCTTCAATATGTTCTCTTGCCTTGTCATAATCCTTTTCATGAATATAAATCCATGCCAGCGCAAAGTGTACCCTGTCTATCATATCCCTGTTCTTGGCATGCTTGATGACAATAATTGCTTTCTTGATGCCATCTTCCCGAAGCTTCTCCCATTTGTCACCGGAATCCTTTAAAAAACCGTCAAAGTCAACATACATACTGATTCCGGCAATCTTTTCCAGATAAAATACAAACAGTTCATAGCAGGTAGGGTTGTCTGCGATTTCACCTTTTAAATAATCACAGATTGCAACCATACTTTCCGGTCTGTTGTTCTCATCATATAAGGCATCCATTTGTTCCTTCACTTTATCAATGGCAAGTTTGTCATACACCATATCGTCCATGCCAAATAAGGTGTCGGTGGTCACGCCCAGATTCTGTGCAATGGGTACAATTAAGGAAATATCCGGCATGCCTGCAGCCGATTCCCAGCGACTCACAGCCTGGGCCGTAACCCCCAGCTGCATAGCCAGTTCCTCCTGGGTAAAACCTTTCATTTTTCTATATTTTCTAATATTTTCGCTGATACAATTTTTCATAGTCTTTCAACCTTTCACAATTTTCATCGACGTCGTATCTTCATTATATCAGTCTATATTAAAAAGTATAGCAATTCATTATTGCGAAAAAGACAATGCACACTTGAATTTTACAAGTGTGCATTGAATAGAGGGATATTATTCTTCAAAAGAAAATAATTCCTCAACTGTTACCCCAAAAACCTTTGCAATATCCATTGCCAGTTTAAGCGAAGGATTATATTGTCCCTTTTCTATACGTATAATCGTCTCACGCCGTGCCCCTACCAGCTCTGCCAGCATATCCTGCTTCATATCGTGTTTGGCACGGTATTCTTTTATCTTTGTTTTCATTACAGCCATAATTTCATACCCTATCCTACTTTTTCTCCAAAATGATAAAAATAATGTTGTGTATCAATTCAGTAAAACTCAAACTAATAATAAAAACACTCATGATACCACCCACAATATCCTCTTGCAGTATCACTGTAAAATCCTTCACAAGTAATATTACAATGGCAACAATGAAGATGCTGATATATTTTGTGATATATCCGGCCTTATAAGTATTTAAATCCGCTAACTCATCTGTGGTTTCTTTATTGCGAGATTGTTTCATGACCAATACACAAACAACGACTAATAGTAATACTAATATAACTTTGATAAGCAATGGTAAATAAACCGGTCCGATAAAAATCGGTGCAGAAGGCAAGATCTTCGTTATTACTATATAGAATTGCCCCAATAATATGGTGGCATATAAACCAATGGAATACATGGAATATTTGGCTAAAGATATCTTTTTCGTTTCTGTTGTTTTCATAATGAGAAGCCCCCTTCTTGTTCTTAATATGTGATGTTTTTGTCACTTGTTGTGATAAATATATCACGTATGATATAGTATGTCAATATATAAAGTGATTTATTTGTCACAAATGTGTGAGCATGGTGATATAAAATATTTGTACATAAAAAGTTGAATTACCGCGTAGACCGACTGCTCCGCACTTCGCACTCTCGCAACCTCGTCCATTCGTAGCTCTCGCACGCTGTGCTCCGTTATTCATGTCCGGACATTCGTAAAATATAAAAGCAGATAGAAGCAACCGCTTATGAAAATAACTTTTCAACGCGTTTGTTTCTATCTGCTTTTCTACTTTACTCATTGTCTACGCTCAATTTATACCCCACTCCCCACACGGTCTTTATCATATCGCCCTTATCCAGCAGTTTACTCCGCAGCTTCTTCACATGGGTATCTATGGTTCTGGCGTCGCCGAAGTAGTCGTAGTTCCAGACGTTGTTGAGGATTTTTTCTCTGGAGAGGGCGATGCCCTTATTTTCCAGGAAGTAAGTCAGTAGTTCGAATTCTTTGTAGCTTAAATCTACGGGCTGGTCGCCCACCCAGACCTGGTGGGCGGATTTGTCCACTTTGATGCCTGCATATGACAGGATTTCATCCTGACCCAGGCCGCTTGTGCGGCGCAGGATGGCTTCGATACGTGCCACCAGTATTTTAGGGCTGAAGGGTTTGGAGATGTATTCATCCACGCCCAGTTGGAAACCCAGGAGTTCGTCCCGCTCGTCTGATTTGGCAGTCAGCATGATGATGGGTACCTTGGAGTGATTGCGGATTTCTTTGCAGACCTGCCAACCGTCCAGCTTGGGCATCATCACGTCCAGTACCACCAGTGCGATATCCTTTTGCTCAAAGAAGATATCCACCGCTTTGGCGCCGTCCTCAGCCTCCAGTACCTCGAAACCGCTCTTCACCAAGAAGTCTCTCACCAGCTTACGCATTCTGCTTTCATCATCTACCACTAATATCTTTAATTTATCCATATTTCCTCACATTCCGGCTTGGGTAATGTTCTTACACCTCTGCCTGCCATTCACTACCCACGATACCTTATGCCTTGTAGTATTTCTCACTTATCTTCAGTATAATAGGAATTTATGTAAAAAATGTGAAAACTTTATTCTAATTTAATCTAATTCAATATTATGCTTTCTTTCCAGTTCCCGCACCGTCTGCTCACGCTCTGTCAGTTCCTGTTCCCATGAGGCGTACCTGTCCCTAATCGCACGCTCATAGTTCAGTATATTCGGCTGTTCACTGTTTAAAGTGATGACAAACATGGCAAGTATGGCAATCACCAGCACCACATTCAAAAAGATGGACATGGGAAGGGCTACGCTCTTTTGCTCCTTTTTCCCTCTGGGCTGTACCCTGTTTCTGGCCGGATTGGTACTTTCGCGCATGCGGTTCTCATAACCGAAAAACAGCGGTATGGGGGATATTCTCTCCTGATCGATACCCGGCTGCTGCTTCAGATAGCGCTGCATATCCCGCAGATAAAAGATACCTACAGGGGTTTTGAACAATTTTTCCCGAATTGCCTTTTCATATATTGCCAACACATGCTCCGGCTTGGAGTAGTCCATCCGCGCCTCTATATATTCTACCTTTTTCTGTTCGTTTTCCGCTTCCTTGGCATTCTCATTGGTAAAAAAGGAGAAACCGTCCGCTATGAACTGGGGATCACTATATTGTGCCAAACGTTTCACGTCCATGAATAACCTCCCGGCTTGCTTTTATCGCCACGCCTATCAGTATCATTATATATGGAAACCCCTGCATATTCAACCAAAATAAGCCGGCAAAACGCCGACTTATTTTAGTTTACACATGAATCAATAGCCAATATGGCTTCGTTATTTTTATTGCACTACTACCGCAGTACCGCTTGCTGTCACCATCAGCATACCGTTGTCAGCACCCAGCACCTCATAATCAATATCCACACCTACCACAGCATTCGCCCCCACACCGGCCGCTCTCTGCTCCATCTCACGAAGTGCCTGTGTTCTGGCATTCACCAATTCCTCTTCATATGCGCCGCTTCGTCCGCCAAAAAAATTGGATAATCCGGCTGCAAAGTCTCTCACCACGTTCACACCGGAAATCACCTCTCCGAATACAATGCCCTTATATTCTACAATATTACGTCCTTCTACTGATGGGGTTGTTGTTATAATCATATCCATGTTCTCCTTATAATCTCTGATAAAATCTAAAGAATCAATTTATGGTATAATTATAAAAAAGAGATGTCTTCTTTTCCAGTCAAAAAAGCGCACTTTAAATGCCGCTAACGTGCAAATCCTCCTACAATTCCTTCTCCATATACCCACATGTAAAAGGGAAAAAGTCAAACTTCTGTGTTCCCACATGCACAAATCCCATATCTTCGTACCATTTTCTTAATACCTGATTCTCCTCCACAATTCCGATATTCAGCTTAGTACAATGCAACTCTTTGGCAAGCGCAAAAGCATGCTTCAGCAGTTCTTCTCCAATACCCCTATGTCTGTATGCAGGAAGTACACATAAATTGTTTAGCTCACATTCGTTATTTTCCTGCATCAGCAGGGAATAATATCCTACAATGATATCTCCCTCATAAAACGCATACATGGGTCTGTGCTCCCCTTCCAGTTGCCAGTGCAGTCTCTCTTCCGTAGTCGCAAAGGCCGTAAATCTGGGCGCATTTTCCTCTGTAAAGCCGAACTGATTGGCTACGGTAAGGAAGCTTGTCTTTATTACATCTACACACTCTTTGATGTCGTTTTTCTCTATGTTTTTTATCATAATTTTTCCTCCTGATTTATTGGCTTAGCCGGCGTGGCCCACCTTTTGATACCCGAATTCTATTATAACAAAAAAGCAACCGCAAAACGATTGCTTTCTATTAGTGGACTAGACGGGAGTCAGAACCCAACGGGTTCGACTCAACGCCCTCCTCTGCATAGTGGACTAGACGGGAGTCGAACCCGTGTCCAAAAGCCCATTCCCTGTACTTCTCCTATCACAGTTCATTATTGTAGTTGACCTCATTCCCTCTTGCAGTCAGTAATGAACAACCAACTGCATTCAGTAGCTTCATGATACGCCCACACGCGCAAAGCTTAGCGTGCGTCGTTTCTCACATGGATGATGCCCGGATTCTAAAGTGTGAGTGCTCTAGAGCGGACAACTGCCATTAGGCAGCGTATGCTAAATTATCTTCAGCGTTTAGTTTAATTTTGCGATTAACGTGTCGCAACGGATAGCTTCTCCAGCTGCAAGACCCCTGTCGAAACCTTGACTAGCCCTTATTCAGTTATTACTTATTGTATGATTACTATATCGGATTTTACCGGTAACGTCAATTAAATAAGTATTAAATCTTTTTTACAAATTTTGCCTTACAGATTCCTTACCTTGAATTCCTTTTCGGCCTCTCTTCTCTGGTCCTTTTTCGCAATATCCTGGCGTTTGTCATAGAGCTTTTTACCTCTTGCCAGACCGATTTCTACCTTCGCTCTGCCTTCCTTGAAATATACCTGCAGAGGCACCAGTGTATAGCCCTTTTCAGCCACCTTGCCCTGTAATTTATTGATTTCGTATTTGTGCATCAAAAGCTTTTTCACACGCAAAGGGTCCTTGTTGAAAATATTGCCTTTTTCATAGGGGCTCACATGCATGCCGTACACAAACACCTCACCATTTTCAATGCGGATGAAGGATTCCTTGATGCTGCACTTTCCCATGCGCATGGACTTTACCTCTGTGCCATGCAGGGCGATGCCTGCTTCATAGGTCTCATCGATGAAATAATCATGGTAAGCCTTTTTATTGTTTGCGATTAATTTCTGTCTGTCTTTCTCTTTTCCCATCTGTTTAAACGCCTTTCCGAGCATGTGGGTATTTATGACCCGGTACCGGTCAACCGGTACCAAGGTCCTTTCATTCATTATTCACATAGCTCAAAGTCTATCGTCTTGGTAAAGCGGTCACAATCCAGCACCCTGACTCTTACAGGCATACCCAGCTTATATGCTCTGCCTGTAGCGTCACCTACCATTTCGTAGGTCTTTTCGTTGTAGTAGTAATAATCCCCGGACAGTCTGGATACATGCACCAATCCTTCCACGGTATTAGGCAGTTCCACATAAATGCCCCAGCCGGTGATACCGGATACCACACCGTCAAATTCCATGCCGATGCGTTCCTCCATATATTCTACCTTCTTAAGCTTATCTGTGTCACGCTCTGCTTCGTCTGCACGGCGTTCCGTTTCAGAAGAATGCTTTGCCACCTGCTCCAATATTTCTCTGTAATGCTGAATACGATTCTCCTTCAGTCTATCCCGAAGCTGTTCTTTGATGATACGGTGTATCTGCAAATCCGGGTATCGGCGGATAGGTGAAGTAAAGTGGCAATAGTATTTGCATGCCAGACCAAAGTGTCCGCTGCTTTCCACACTATACTTTGCCTGCTGCATACTACGCAGCACCAGTCGGCTGACCATGGCTTCCTGTGGTGTACCCGCTACCTTTTCCAGAAGCTTTTGCAGCTCCTTGGGATGAATCTCTTCATTCCCTATTTTAGCACCATTTCGTCCCAGCGTCTTCATATAATATCCAAGATTATTGACAAATAACGACAATTTCTGGATTTTCTCGGCATCAGGAACTCCATGCACACGATATACAAAGGGTAGCTCCTGCCAGAAGAAATGCTCTGCCACTGTTTCATTGGCAGCCAGCATGAAATCTTCGATAATCATATTAGCACTATTTCGCTCATAAGGTTTGATTTCCTGCGGATGACCATCCTTATCCAGCAAAATCTTGCACTCCGGGAAATCAAAATCTACCGCACCCCTTTGTTTTCTCTTGGCACGCAGAATATCGGACAGTTCCTTCATCTGCAAAAACATAGGGAATAAATCTTTATACTGCTGATATGCAGAATCATTATTTACCAGTTCATGGTCCTCCAGCATAGCCTGTACTGCTGTATAGGACATACGCTTATTCACATTGATAACGGTCTCCGCGATTTCATAATCCACGATATCACCCTTATTATCAATCTTCATCATGCAACTAAGCGCCAGTCGGTCCACCCCTGCATTCAAAGAACAGATACCGTTGGACAATGCATGGGGCAGCATGGGGATGACTCTGTCCACCAGATACACACTGGTACCACGCTTCAATGCTTCCCTATCCAGCGCAGAATTCTCCTGCACATAATTGGTTACATCTGCGATATGCACACCCAAGTGATAATACTGACCATCAAAATGTAAACTGACTGCATCGTCCAAATCCTTGGCATCCTCACCATCGATGGTTACCATGGTCACATCCCGCAGGTCCCTTCGGCCCGCTCTGTCAGCCTCCGACACCTCCTGGGATACACGTTCTACCTGATTCATAATCTTTTCACTGAATTCCACAGGTATCTCGTATCCTCGCACAATAGCCATGATATCCACACCGGGATCATTGATATGTCCCAGTATCTCTACGATTTTGCCCTCCGGACTCTTATTTTCACTGCCGTAGTCGGTGATTTCCACCACTACCTTATGACCATCCACTGCTCCCTTGGAATGCTCCTTGGGAATAAAAATATCAGAGGACAGCTTCACAATATCCGGAATCACAAAGCCATAATTCGCCTTACGTTTATCATAAGTACCTACGATCTTCGTAAGTCCTCTTTCTATGATACGGACCACCTGTGCTTCACGACGCTTGCCTTCCCTGCCTGGAAGCAGTGCCACCTGCACAATATCCTTATGGAACGCTCCGTTTACCTTATCCTCGGGGATGTATAAATCCTCTTCCTCCCCTTCTATCTCCACGAAACCAAAGCCTCTGGCATTACTGATAAAGGTACCGCTCAGCAGCTTACCGTTATTTTTCATGATTTTACCCTTGGAAGATACGCTAAGCTTGCCCTCTGCCAGAAGTTCCTGAATAATCCTGCGAAACTCCTCTTTATCTTCTTTAGACACCTGCAAAAAAACCGCAAGCTCTTTTTCCTTCATAGGCACATAAAATTCATCATTTACCAAATCACAGATTACTTTTTTTCTTTTATCTTTTACTTCTTTAATATCCATACTTCTCCCTAACATCTAGCACCCTACCGGCGCAATTCCAATGATGGTTAGATGTCAAAAGGTGGTTATGAAAACCCGGGCGGCAATTTGTACAAAAATATATAATAAGCAAACATCTAAACTGCGTTTTTAGTGACTGACAAATACCATCTTTTGACATCCTAACCTTATTGTAAAAAAAAACGTAACTATTCAGAGCCCGCATTCGCAAAATCGCTTCTTCGAAGCTTTTCTTTTGCTCATGTGTGCTTCTCGCTATATAAATTTTCAAAAACATGTGCATTCATGCAAGCATGATGCGCACATTTTTGAAAATTTGCATAGCTCTGAATAGTTACAAAAAAACACTCTTTAGCAAAAGAGTGTTTTCATTCTGAATTAAAATACATTCAAATTAAGTACGATTGCAAGAAGTACGAATAATACAGCCAGAACCTTAGTAATCTTGGATAACATACCTTCCATGGAACGGCCCTTCATCTTGCCCCAGTAGCTCTCTGCGGCACCACTGATGGATCCCAGACCTGCTGACTTACCTTCCTGCATCAATACCGACACTGTCAGTGCTATACATACCAATATAAAAATTACTGTCAATACAATTCTTAAAGCTCCCATTTCACACCTCCTAATGTCAAGCAGAAATTATAATACCACAATCTGTCCATAATTTCAACTACTTTTTCATATCTTTCTGTTTATGTCCGATGATATGACCTTATTCATCCATATATCACATATACTATACTTCCCGTTTCTCTACCTTTACATAAACATACATAAGATAATCGGTATGAAAATGGCAGGTACATAGTTCATCACTCTCAGCTTAGTGATTCCCAGCATATTGAAAGCCAATCCAATGATAATCACACTACCCACACAGGTCATTTCATTGATAACCGTGTCCGTGAGAAAAGGAGATATCCACTGTGCCAAAAGTGTAATCGCTCCCTGATATACAAATACAAAAGCCGCAGAAAAGACCACACCAATACCCAGAGAAGATGCAAAGATAATTGCCGCCACAAAGTCAAGGGTTGATTTGTTGTAAAGCATCTCATGATTGCCCTGCAAGCCACTCTGCAGGGAACCGACGATTGCCATGGCTCCTACACAAAACAGCAGACTTGCTGTCACAAACCCTTCTGCTACGGATGTTTTACCATCCTGACTCTTTTTATTTTGGAATCGCTTTTCCACCCATTTACCCAGTCCGTTGACTTTGCCTTCTAAATCAAGCAGCTCTCCGATAACGGTGCCGATAACTACGGAAATAATCAGTATCAGGGAGTTTTCTCCCTTTAGTGAACCACTGATTCCAAGGAAAAGAGTACAAAGTCCCAAGCCCTTCATCAGCGTATCCGCCATCTTTTCCGGCAGCCCCTTTTTCAACAACAAACCGATGGCTGCACCTATGATAACCGCAATGGTATTTACTATTGTACCTAACATTATTATACCCATCCTTTTAAAAAATAACATAAATTATGGGTGTTTGTTCACGCCTCAAACACCCACTTAGTAATTTATTTTTTAATTAATAAGGACTCTCCTGTCATCTCTGCAGGCTGCTCCTTGCCCATAATCTGAATCAGGGTAGGAACGATGTCAGCCAGACAGCCGCCCTCTCTTAAGGTGTATGCCTCATCATAATTAACCAGGATGAAAGGTACCTGATTGGTGGTATGTGCAGTGAAGGGGTCGCCTGTCTCATAGTCTACCAGCTGCTCTGCATTACCGTGGTCTGCGCAGATAAACATTACACCGTCCACCTCTTTGATGGCCTCTACAGTTTTGCCTACACACTCATCAACAGCTTCTACCGCCTTGATAGCAGCACCTTCTACACCGGTGTGTCCTACCATATCAGGGTTCGCAAAGTTGATGATAATCACATCATATTTATCGCTGCGGATAGCCTCTGTCAGCTTGTCGCATACTTCATATGCACTCATTTCAGGCTTTAAATCGTAGGTTGCAACCTTAGGAGAATTTACAAGGATTCTGTCCTCGCCTGCATTGGGAGTCTCCACACCACCGTTAAAGAAGAAGGTAACATGTGCATACTTCTCTGTCTCAGCGATACGTGCCTGGGTCATGCTATTTGCTGCCAACCACTCACCAAAGGTATTGGTTACTGCTACCTTGTGGAAAGCAACCTCCTTATTGGGGATGGTTCCGTCGTAATCGGAGAAGCATACGAAGGTAATATCCTTACGAGCGCCTCTGTCAAAGCCCTTGAAATCATCATCACAGAAGGCTCTGGTGATTTCTCTTGCACGGTCGGGACGGAAGTTAAAGAATACTACGCTGTCGCCATCCTCTACCACTGCTACAGGCTTGCCGCCATCCAGTGCTACGGTAGGCTTTACGAACTCATCGGTTTCATCCTTATCGTAGCTTGCCTGAATACCACAGATACCGCATGCAGCGGTAAGGCCTTCACCCTTAGTCATAGCATCATATGCCAGTTTTACTCTGTCATAGTTATTATCTCTGTCCATTGCATAGTAACGGCCCATTACGGAAGCAATCTTACCAACACCGATTTCTTCCATCTTTGCCGCCAGCTGCTCTGCAAATTCTTTACCGCTTGCAGGAGGCGTATCACGACCGTCTAAGAAACAGTGTACATACACCTTTTCCAGACCGTTTCTCTTAGCCAGCTCAAGCAGACCATACAAATGTGTATTGTGGCTGTGTACACCGCCATCGGATAACAGACCCATGAAATGCAGGGCGCTGTTATTCTTTTTACAATTCTCCACTGCCTTTAACAGTGCAGGATTCTCAAAGAAAGTACCATCCATGATTTCCTTGGTAATTCTGGTCAATTCCTGATATACGATACGACCTGCACCCATATTCAGATGGCCTACTTCGGAGTTACCCATCTGACCGTCGGGAAGTCCTACTGCCATACCGCTTGCGTTACCGCGCACGAAGGGACATTCCTTCATCAATTTATCCATTACAGGGGTACTGCCCTGTGCTACTGCATTGCCTTCGGATTTTTCATTTAATCCGTAACCGTCTAAAATCATCAAAACTACCGGTTTCTTACTCATATGTTCTTACCTCGTTTCTGTTCTTTTCACGCAATTACTGTTTCCTATTGCCATTCAGTTTAAAATTATACACGCAAAACTCCCGTGACGCAATAGGGAAGTTCCCTGTTATTCCCAAAACTCCTCTTACTTTTTTCCTATATATCTTACAATTGTATTTTCCTTCAGAAAGAATTAGAATAATATATTATACGAATACTCTTTATGAAAATTTTTATAGTGAGGACATTCCATGATTACATTACTGTGCAAAATATTTATAAAAAATAAGGATGATATACACTCCCCTGAAACACGCCAGGCCTACGGCACGCTCTGCAGCTTTGCCGGGATCTTTTTCAACATACTACTTTTTGCAGGCAAGTTCCTGGCCGGTATACTGAGTCATTCCATAGCCATCACTGCAGATGCATTCAACAACCTGTCCGATGCAGGTTCTTCCGTAATCACTTTGCTGGGTTTCAAAATTGCATCTCAAAAGCCGGATTCCGACCATCCCTTCGGTCACGGCAGAGTGGAATATATCTCCGGTCTGCTGGTATCGGTTATCATACTTTTGATGGCTTATGAATTACTGCGCAGTTCCATTGACAAAATACTGCATCCCCAGCCCTTAGTCTACTCTCCCATTATTCTTGTCATTTTAATCATCTCTATATTGGTTAAAATGTATATGGCCTTATACAACAGAAACATCGGTAAAAAGATCGATTCCGCTGCCATGCGTGCCACTGCCATGGACAGCTTAAGCGATACCATCGCTACCAGCGTGGTACTGATTGCCACACTGGTTTCACACTATACCAATCTGCAGATAGACGGTTATTGTGGTCTGTTGGTGGCAGTCTTTATCTGCATTGCAGGTATTAATGCCGCCAAAGATACTATCAATCCTCTGCTCGGCCAGGCACCTGATCCTGAATTTGTATCTGCCATCACTAATATTGTTATGGCCCATGAGGAAGTTATCGGCATCCACGATTTGATTGTACATAATTACGGTCCGGGACGTGTACTGATATCTCTCCATGCTGAAGTTCCTGCAGATGGCGATATCCTGTCCCTCCACGATACCATTGACCTGATTGAGCACAACTTAAAAAACACTTTGCATTGCAGTGCTGTCATACATATGGACCCTGTACTGATCGATGACGAAGAAACCAATCAGCTGAAGGTCTCTATGCAACGCATCCTGCATGAAATCGACGGCAGACTCACTCTGCATGATTTCCGCATAGTAAAAGGCCCTACACACACCAATATGATCTTTGATGTGGTAGTGCCTTACAAATTCCACTATAGTGATTCTGAATTAACCGGTTTGATACAGGGACGCGTGAACCAAAAGCATCCCAATCACTTCGTTGTCATTGATGTGGACAGAAGCTTTATTTAGTCACATGCGGCCCGCATGAGCCAGGCTAATACTGGAGAATACAGACTACTTCTCCGTCTTCAACGGTAACAGAAGCCTGCTTACCGATAAATTCATTACTGATACCTATGGGGTAATCATTGGTCATCGTATAGCTCTGAAGCTCATACTTCATGTTCTCAATGGTTACTCCTTTTGCTTCTTTGCCAAGGGCAAACAGGGACATATACCCTTCCATATTTTCCCGAAAGCTGACTTTTTCATTGCAGATAACCAGTATCATACCGCTTCCGTCAATCAGATATCCGGTTGCACCATTCTTTTTCAGGAACAAAAGGCACTGGATATTGGCCAGCGTATGGTCCAATCTGCCACCGGTTCCAGCATAAATATGAAAAGTATCAAACCCCTTTTCCAATCCTATACGCAGGGCAGCCAGCATGTCTGTATCATCCTTTTCCGGCTTTAGCTGCAGAATTCTGTCCGGTATCTCCTGTTTCAGTTTGAGCACTGCTTCCCGCTCCCCGTCGCTTAACGAATCAAAATCACCCAAGATGAAATCCGGCTCAATTCCCAAGGCGCCGCAATAGCTTAAACCACCATCCACCGCAATGATATAATCCTCTTCCTTTATATGAAAATCTCCCACCGTCAAATCTCCGGCTCCGACTATAATACATCTTCCCTGCATTAACACATTCCTCCTGTTACGTTCCGGCTCCATATAAACTTTTCATTTTAACTTTATTTTGATACAATATCTTAAAGATGACACCGTAAAATAACCTGTCATCACATAAGTATAATTCAGGAGGTCCATTATGTCCACCCATTCATTCATATTAACAGAAGCCGAATATAAACGTCTGGCTGTTTTTGAAAAACGCTACCGTGACAAAGCCAGAAGTACTATTACCGCCCGTGTAAACCATTATATCGGCCTCACCGGACAAACCTATTCCTCCATCACCATACGTGACCAAAAAAGCCGTTGGGGGAGCTGTTCCTCCCGCAAAACCTTAAGTTTTAACTATCGTCTGATATTTGCCCCTCCCCAAGTACTGGATTATGTAGTCATACACGAAATCTGCCACCTGACCCACATGAATCATTCCAAAGACTTCTGGGGTCTGGTGGCAGAAATAATGCCTGATTATAAAGTTCACAAAAAGTGGCTTCGGGATCATGGTCAGGAGTTGAATTTACTCTCCTATCTGACCGCTCAGGGAATCGATATTACTCTGTAAATTTAGATGTAATCTTTCGGCCCCGGTCCGCTTTAGCTGTTCTCATCCACAAAGAGCTGCACTCTGTTCTGGATAATCGCTGCAACTTCTTCTGCTGACTTCTGTCCGCTAAAGAATGGAGCTGCTTCTTCTACTATGATATTCTGAATATCCGTATCGTAATAGCTCAATTCCTTAACTGATTTGATAAATGCAATCAGCTCATCCAATTGTGCCTGACTGAGAGGATCTATTTTTCTTTCCTCCCCGTTCAGATATATCGTCTCATCGTATTCAATCTTATTACCGTTTTCATCTTGATAAAACGGTCTCTGTAAAGCCAGCTTTGACATCTCATCAAATGCTTCTTTGTTGGTAGGCAGACCATAGTTCATTTTTTCCTGATATTCCTTGGTCAGATACTTGCGAAGGAACTGCCATGCGCCATCTATATTATCAGACTTTGCGGAAATCATATAGGAATCACTTGCCTGTATTACAGAGCGGGAACCTTCTGCGGCAGGGAATCCTGAATAGTTAACCTGTCCTTCCAGATAACCGTTAATCACATAATTCATTCTAAAATCACTGATGTAACCGTCGCAAAGTAAGGTTTTGCCTTCCATATACTGTGTATCATAATTGAAGGTCATGAAGTAATCATCGTCATATACGATTTCTTTCGGCAAATCCTTTGCAAATTTTAGCATCTCTATAAAATCCGCATTAGTAAAATTACATACGCCTTCACCCGGATTCACAAAATCACTTCCTGCAAATGACATCATGTCATAAATGAAACTCTCCTGTGTTGCAAAGGAAAATACTTTAGCATCAGGCAGTTTCTTTTTCAATTCCTCCAGTTTACTGAAAGTCATTTCATCTATATCACCGACGATACCGGCATGAGTCAGATAGGTTCTGATATAGAACTTCGGAACCACCTGATACAGCTTTCCATCCATGGAATATGCCTCCATAATATTATCCAAAAACATATCCTTGGACAGTTCTTCATCCTTCTCCAGTAACTCTCCGATATCTACAGCAAGCCCTTTGCTGATATATGTTTCTGCTGTTAAATCACTTCCCACATAAAGGATATCCGGCATATTACCGGTAATAATATCATTGTTCAGACGTGTACGTCCCACAGTATAATCACTTTCCGTATTATACTCACTATAATCCTTCATAATGATTCTGTATTCTGTGTTATTTTTGTTAAACGCAATCACATCTGCTCGCAAATCGCCGCTCATATAGATACCGGCTAAGGTAAGGATTCTCTTATCTGCAATCTCCTCCGGCGCTACAGCAGTAAAGATACCGGCTTCCATATTTGCATAGGAAGAATCATCATAAATACAAATTATACGGCCATCGCTGAGCATGATAAGATTACGCATGCTTCCCACCATAAGATCTGAATTAACAAAATCCATGATTTTTACTGCTTCTTCATCACCAATATTAAATCCATAGATTCCCCTATTATTAGAGAAAACCAAATCCTGACTCTCTCCGGGGGCAATACAGTCCCAACCGCTGCTCCAC
Organism: Acetatifactor sp.; assembly: GCA_045597105.1. GTDB lineage: Bacteria > Bacillota > Clostridia > Lachnospirales > Lachnospiraceae > Acetatifactor. The sequence continues at coordinate 3,703 of JAZODQ010000012.1, read as the reverse complement.
AGATTAGCCGGCATCTTGACCGCCTCTGTCATGGAACCATTTTTCAAATCACATACAACAGCCTGTAAAAAACTATACTCTTCATCATAAAAAGTCAGAATCCATCTGCCGTCCTTTGTTTTATAAGAACCGGCAGAACGCTCTATCCAACCGTTTTCTATATTCAATTCTTTCTCAGTACCCGGCTGTCCGTCTGCACTCACTTCCAGTACCATATACTTTTCACTGTTAAAAACGATATATACACTACCGTCCTGGGTGGTAATCATATTATCTATGCTGAGATAATCGCCCTTTTTGTCCATTTCAAGGGGTAGCTTCCAAAGAAGCTTTCCATCCAAATCCCAGCAGACCAGACTGTACTCATTCTCCCAGATATAATTGGCCGGGTCAGAATAATTTTCATAATAATAATTCTCTATTCCATATAAACGATTGTCTCCGGCAAACTCATAATAGCTGTAAAAGGTCTGCTCATAATAACCCGGATCTACCCATTCTTCATCCACTGCAATATCCGTATCAACTACAGGTGCATCCAAAATCATAATATCCGCTGCCGCAGCATCTGCAACCACCTTGGTTTCCGTTACTACGCTTTCTCCGGTACGGGGCATAGGCAGAGGCATGGGTACTGCACCGGCATTGCCTTCGCTCTCTCCGGAATCTGCTCCTGTTTCCACATCCTCACGGTGCTTGGGTTCAGGCATCTCCAGCTCAAGGGTCTGTATATCAGAACCATCTGCCTTCATGGAAAACAATACGGTTTCATCCGGGTCACCGGTACTCCAATGATATACATTCGCTACCACATATAATCTGTCATTTATGTACTTCGTGCTGCTTATATTGATTTCATCCCCCAGCTCCGGAAGTTCCAACGCTTGCCCACGGTACACATTCTGCTTCGCCAGCTCATTATCAGCCTTATCCATACCTTTTTTTCCACAGGAACTAAGTCCCAATATCATGGAAGTACTGAGTGCCAGCACCAAAATCCTACTCATCCATTTTTTCATTTATAATCTCCTCCATATCCTCTAAATCATCCTCTGCCATTTTCTTATGTACCCGCCTTTTTATGACACCGGATAGTTTCGAGAAAAATTTTAATACTCCACTCTTACAAGTGATTAACAGACTCTTCCAAGTCCATTTCTTATGTTTCCACCACCATATGATGCCAAAGAGCACCAGTCCCGCCGGATACACCAGGCACAAAAGCATCAGAAACACAAATATGGCCGTCATATCCTCATGTCCACGGGCCACATTTTCCCAGAAAGGATAAATAATGGCCTTGCCATTCATAGAGCGCGTTCCCACTGACCTTATCATTTTCAGCATATTTGCAAAGGAAAAGCGCTTATTATTCTCTATATATTCTACTTCTGTTTCCGTCTGATTCAGACCACTCTTTACTTTATCCAGTGCAAAATTGTCTACCGGATTGGGCATCAGAACTTCATAGTGCTTGATACCTCTGCTCTGTCCGTATTGTTCCAAAGTATCGTAGGATACATACACCCGGGAGCCTGTCAGTCCTGCAGCTTCGTATAGCCTGCCCTCCGGATGACGGATTACTCCTGTCACCATATGTGGCACACCGCCTATGGTAATCATCTGTCCGGCAATATCGTTGGAACCAAAAAGCTGCCACGCCGCAATTTCATCCAGCACACAATAATCCTGCATCAAATCATCACCGGAAAAATATGCACCACTTAACAGTTGAAAGGGATGAAACAGAAAGAAATCTCCTCCTATGCCTATGGCATCTACCGTAATATCCGTTTTCGTGCCGGAAAGTGTAATCTTCCCTTCCGCACTGTAGCAATCCACCCAGAGTCTGGCTCCCGGATTCTCAGATGCTACCGTAATCGCCTCCGCCTCCAGCTGACTGTCCAGCGTATGCCTGAACATTTCCAATGTATCAGGTGTAATATCCGTATTCGCAGAAAAATAACAACTGATCTGGCTCACATTCTTTCGGGCACTCCAGCGCTTTGCCGCTTCCTGATCAGGCAAATCACTGCTCCACACCTTCGCTAACAATCCGAAAATAAGTGCCAGCACCGTGGATATCACTCCCGTAAGTGCTACTTTATATGTTCTCTTCATATTTCACTAATTCTCCGCCAAACGCACCAACTGACCTGCATTGATAGGGTGTGTTGATGTGGTGATTACAAACTCATATCCCTGTAAAGCTCCTGTTACTGCCGACTGTGTATCATCAGATGCCACCACCTGTACATCCACTCTGCTTGCTATGTAACGATTTCCTAAAGGACTGCTCTTGGATTCCACAATCAATATAAACTTACCGTTATTATCTTCTCTGATTGCACTATTGGGTACCACATACTCATAGTTCGCACTTCTTTCACCAATAGATACTGTCAGGCTCTGTCCTTCGGAAACATCTCCGTCTATACTAAATACCAACAGCTTCTTCTTTGCAGGATCTGAAGAGTCCGGTCGTATACTTCTCAGCACCACCTTCATATCCTCATACCACCAGTTATTTACTAACTCCGCAGTATCACCTACCTGCACCTTGCGGGCCTGCTCCGTAGTCACGGACACACTCATGGTGTATCCCTGTCCTGCCGGCTGAATGACCATCACTTCTTCACCGGTACTTACACTTTCACCGGATTTAAATTTAATACTGGTAATCGTACCGGAAACATCTGCCACAACGATGGAATCAATATCTTCCTCCTTAGCCTTCTCCAATGCAGCCTTGGCCTGCGCAAGGGCTTCTTTGGCATCTCTTAAGTTAATAATAGAATCTTTATTTCCTTTTAACACATCTCTAATTGCTTCTTTTGCGCTGAGAAGATTCTTTGCCTCATTTTCTTTTCTCTTGAATCCTTCCAACTGTTTTGCAAGGGAAACCATTATCTCCGCTGCACTACTATTTTTTTTCGCCTCATCTAATACTGCCTTCGCATCATTTAGTGCCGATTGTGCCACCGTAACTTGCGCTTCTGCTTCTTTTACCTGCTGCTCCGCTTCAGTTAATGCACTTATCAAATCTGCTCTTTCTTCCTCGGTTTTACCCTCATTGATTGCGTTGTCATTTGCTGCTTTTGCTTCATCATAAGTGGTTCTGGCTGCATTCAAAACAGCTTCTGTGGCTTTAAATTCAGCATCTTTTTCATCGTAATCCACCTGTGTGGCATCTGTAATATTTTTCAGTTCCTTATATTTTGCTTCAAAACTGGTTACAGGTTCAGCGGGATTTGCACCGCGAAGTTCTATCTCCAATGTATACGCAGCAACAGCAGTTGCTAACTCTTCTACATTCTTCTGCTGCACGTCCACTTCATTCTGTGCAGCTATAATCTGTTGACTATATTTATCAGCATCAAAGGAGTCGTTTGCCTGTGAAACTACACTTGAATTAATCCCTTCTGCCAAAATTGCTGTTTCATATGCCTTCTCAGCAGCATCCAGCTCTTCCTGTAATGCCTCAAGCGCAGAATTGGCCTTCTCATCCAGATACAGCAGCACATCGCCTTTTTCTACAATATCCCCTACCTGTACAGCCAGTTTGTTAATTTTGTGGATGGAAACTGTTTCCGGATCCTCTCCCCCCAGGATAACAGAATAGGGATCCACTGCTTCCACCGTGCCCGTACCTCTGATTCTGGTGGTAATATTGCCATTGCTTACATACTGGGTTGCCACCTGG
>JAZODQ010000011.1:0-22840 GCA_045597105.1 Acetatifactor sp. | reverse complement strand
TAATTGTTATGGCTTTTCCAACACATATTGTTGCCGCAGCAGGCTACGTTTTTGACAAAGAAGGTAATATTCTGATTATCAAAACTCAAAATCGTGGATACGATGCCACGGGTGGTCAGGTTGAAGAGGGAGAAGATTTGGAAGCAGGTGTTTTACGGGAAATCATGGAGGAAAGTGGAATTAAAGCTAAAGTAAAATGCCTTTGTGCTGTGTATTCTAATGTGGGTAAATACACATACTATGATGGGGTCACCACTGTTCCCACGAAGGTGATGTTTGATTTCATATGCGAGTATGAAAGTGGAGAATGTCGTACATCTGAAGAATCCAGCGAAGTTCTCTGGGTGCCCAAAGAAAAGGTACTGGATTACATTACTTCTCCTGTGCTACGTTATCGCTTTGAAAAGATATTAAACTTTGATAAAAGAGTCACCTATGCTTCTTATGTTACCAGGCCGGATTTTCGGGTGCTAACAGAACGGTACATTTAATTTGCTATACCATAAGCATTTATCAACAACCACAACACTAATCCCACTACCCCCAAGGGTAGTGGGATATTTTGACGGCGAGAGTATTATTACAATGATTCTGCTTGGGTTCACGCCACTTACCCAGTCCATAGAAGCCGTATGGCTTATGACGAGTTCCTTTAGCTGTCAGTGGGTGAATTTGTGCTATTCTGATCTATTTGATGTGTAGCTGAAATTAAAGTAGGATGGAAGAATTACGTTGACTGAGTAAATTAATAAGTTTATACTATTATTAGCAGAAGTACGAGCCTGAAAACTCGCCCCACTTTGAGTGGAATCTTCTGCTTTTTCATGAAAATAATTTCTACTCTACAACTCCACTACAACTTTGATTATGAGACCGTTTTTTGGGACACGATGTGGATTATACTGGGAATCAGGATAGGGAAATACCCTTATTCTGGTTCCTATTTATTTTTCATTTTGTTAAAAGGAGATATGACTATGGAAAAGATTTATTTTACAATTGCAGGTACAAAATATCATTATGGTAGTGATTTCATGGAGACCGGTATGGAAGTAAAATTAAGTAAAGATCCGGACAACGAACTGGATAAGGAAGCTATTAAGGTAGAAATGGAAGGTCTTGGTCTAGTTGGTTATGTAGCAAACAGCCCTTATACAATACAGGGAGAAAGCATGAGTGCCGGAAGAATGTATGACAAAATAGGTGAGACAGCATTTGGAAAAATTAAGTTTGTTCTTCCAAAGGGAGTATTGTGTGAATTGATTCAAGAAGAAAAGAACTTCACTGAAATGTAATATGGTGGTGATTCAGATAATGCGAATCTCAATTATACATTACAAATTCCGACTGCTAAATTAGTAAAGAAAGGATAGAATATGGATGATAATAGTAAGAACTGGAGATTTTGTGTTGTAGGAAATATTACAAAGCAGCATCTTGATGCAGACGATATGCAGTAGAAAGTGTGCCAATAGTTTTGATTGAGAATATTAGACTACAACGAGTTTTTAAACCTAAAGTCTTAGAAATCATGGGCCTTCTTGAAATAATGGATGGATGGGATTAGCGAGGTAAAGCTACTGAGAATAAAAGAGCACTTAAGGCCTTTGTCAAAATATGGAGCACACCTGGATAAAGTCTATAGTGGGGAAAACTGATTTTTTCAGAACCCCACTTTTTTTGACCAAAAAAACGCAAAGAAAAACACCGTCCCCACGGCTCAAAGTCCGCAAAAACAGTGCTTGTAGTGGACCGCCAGGGGCTCGAACCCTGGACACCCTGATTAAGAGTCAGGTGCTCTACCAACTGAGCTAGCGGTCCATTTATTTTGTTTTGTGTTGTTTCTCACAACGCAAAATTGATTATATTATATAAATTTTATAAATGCAAGTATTTTTTTAAATTTTTTTTGTTTTTTGATGAATTTATGATTTTTACCTAAAAATAGCACTTTCTACCCACAAAAAGCGACATCTCGCACAAAACATTTCACGCTTACCCTTGCTAGTGCATGCGGCAAATGCTATAATTATGCTGTAATCGTAAACCTGGTACACAAATGATAATATGAAAACTTACAAGAAAATACTTTTTATTCTAATCCCTTTGATTATTGTATTTGCTATCATCATAGCGATTTTGTATTATCTGCATTATAAACCCATATGGGAAAAGGAGAAGCAGTATGAACGGGACATATCTCGTCTGACTACAGAAAGTTATGACACCTTATTTTTCTCCATGTATCCCACAGAATATTATAATGAAGAAGACTATGCATACTTTCGCGCAATGGATATAGTAAAAACTGAATTAAGTATTCCCGATGCCGAAACACTCAATACATATATGGATACTGCCATGAATTCCGGTAATGAGGTTACCACTGTCTATCTGGGCATTACCCCTGATATGATTGACACGCGGACAATTAGTAATTTTCTGGAGGATTATCCTACGTGTATGTTTGAAATTGTCCTGTCTTACCCGGATATCAATTATTGGCTGCATCAGGAAGAAGCGGCATACCTCTCAGTTATACAGGCTTATGAGGATTTTGCAGCGGACATTATTACTTATGAAAACGCTCGTATTCAGTTGTTTTCGGGTACGGAATGGCTCATTTGCAATCCGGGCAATTATATGGATACCCTCAATACAAACGTGGAAACTTCCAAGATGCTGATGGCTAACACGGATGGTTCCCACCATTATGCACTCTGTCCTGATACTATGGAAGAAGCATTTGAGGACATGCGGAATTTGGTTGCTTCTTATCGGAAAACACCTCCAAATTACCCGGATTTATCCAATATGGATATCGTCTTTATCGGAGATAGTATCTTTGGCAATTACACAGATTCCATGTCCATCCCCGGTGTGGTAAATGGCCTGACAAGTGCTCGCGTATACAATCTGGGCGTTGGCGGTATGAGCGCCGCTAATCGAAATGACAATACGCTTCCCCTGTCTGTCGTTCTGGATGCCATTACAAAAGGAGACACTTCCGGTCTCCCCATGGATAGTGTGGCAATGCAAGATACTACAACCTTTCTTAACAGGGAAAAATCCGATGCACCACTGGTTTTCGTATTGAATTTCGGTTTGAACGATTATTTCGTCGGTCTGCCTGTAGACAGTTCTGACGCACTGGACGCTGACAGTTATAAAGGTGCTCTGCGTTTAGCCATATATACCTTGAAGGAATCATACCCCGACGCGCAGGTTATTTTGATCACTCCGAATTTCACTATTCAATATGAAAACGGTGAACAAATTATGTCTGAAAACGGCGGTCGGTTAAAAAACTATGTAGATGCCGTTATTATGCTGGGCGAGGAAATGAAAGTTGCTGTATTGGATAGTTATGGAACCATGCCGGTGAATGAAGAGAATTCTTCGGAATACTTAGCCGACGGTTGCCATCTGAATGAGCATGGCCGATTCTTTTTAGGCACACATTTAATTGAATTAATTCATACCGAACAGTAAAAGCACCGCAGGGAAATCCCTTGCGGTGCTGTCATTTTTGTACACTTTTCATTCGTTATAATATCAGTTCTTTGCAGTCTTACACTCCTTGCAGTAACCGTAAAGCTCCAGCTTGTGACCGGTCACGACGAAATCCGCTGTCTCCTGCTCGATGTGCAGATGGGCAAAAGGGCAGTTTTCCAGCGGAATCCGCTTATGACAGTCCAGGCAAACTGCATAGTGGGTATGTCCGCCCCGGTTCAGTGCGTAAACCACCTGACCGTCATCCATAAAACTGGACTTCTCTACCAGTTCCTGTTCCTCAAATGCCGCAAGTATACGGTAGATCGTGGATATTGCATAGGTTTCCTCATTATCCTTTTCGACCAGATTATAAATCTGCACGGCGCTCAAAGGCTCTTTATGAGCCATTAACACATCATAAACGCGCTTACGCTGTCTGGTCCATTTCAGCCCTTCCGGGTATTTATTCGTTTCTTCATGATGATGTTTGCCATGACAATGCACCACTTTGCACCTCCACAGTCTTATCTAAACAAATCGCAACTATAACAAAAGTTCTAAAAGGATGCCTGCTACCACACCAATGATATAGAGCAAGCCAATGATTTTCAAGCTTTCCTTCTTATCCTCGTTCACACGTAAGAGCACCAGTATACCTACTCCCGCTCCCACAAGCAGACCTGCCATCATGGAGCCAAATCCCATGGCTCCTTCAATATAGAGCTGGGTAATCACCACGGAAGATGCACAGTTGGGTATCAGACCTACGATACCGGAAAGTACAGGACCCAGTACAGGACGATTCAATATCAGACCTGCGATAGCATCCTCTCCTACCATGTGAATCAAAATATGCAGCACAAAGGAAATCACAAAGATATACAACGCTATGTGCAGTGTATGCACAAATGCGGAACGCACCACTCCCTTTTCACAGTTGCAATGTTCATGCTCACACAACTCATGAATATGCGTGTGATCCTCGTGCTTATCACGGAGCAGAAAATCAATCACAAAACCAGCCACACAGGCAATCACAACCTTAAATACTAATATTTTCCAAATCTCACTGAGTGCGCCCGGCTGTGCCAGCAGTATGGGAATCATTTCATCCGAGGTGGATAAAAAAATCGCCAGCAGTGTACCCATGGAAATCACACGACCTGCGTATAAATTGGCAGCCGCCGCAGAAAATCCGCACTGAGGAATCAATCCTAACACTGCACCAAATAAGGGGCCCAGCTTTCCGGTCTTTTGCACCATCTTCTGGGTACGGTCACCGGTGCGATGCTCCAAATACTCCATCACCAGATAGGTCAAAAACAGAAGGGGCAAAAGCTTCAGGGTATCCAACGCTGTATGTTCCAACGCTTCTAATATTTCTTCAAACATATATGAATGTCCTCTCTAAATTGCTATAAATCAAAGTAGTCTACGCTCTGCAAACTCTGACTACATAAAAAAGCTCCAGATGCAAATGCAACTCATTTGCATCTAGAACTATATCATACTTTTGCGGATTGTCAACTACTTTTCCGCTACCGCAGTAAATTCGCCGGGAATCTTTTCATCTGTCCATGAGGGGTGTTCGTCAAATCTTTTCAGTGTAAACCCGTTTTTTATGATGCCATTAATAATTTCGCTGACAGTATACTTTCTGTAACTGCACTTAGGCATTATTTTTCGCACTGACTCATCATAAAAGGGAGCATGCGCCATTTCTCCTTCAAAAATATCCGCAGAGAAATAACTTGCTTCCGGATAACCCTGCTGCTCCATATAAGTAATTTTATTAAAGGGATGAAAATCACTACATATCATCCTTCCTCCAGGCTTTAACAGGGAATACATAATTTGCATAAACTCATCCATATCATGAAAATAATGCAGTATACCACCTTCCATAAAAACTACATCAAAATAATTCCCGTACTTTTTCATATCAATTTCAAGCACATCACCAACTTCAAAATGAATGTTTGTATTTGCTGCTTCTGCTACTTCAAGGGCGTACCGCTTATTTTCTTCTGATATATCAAACACTGTCACTTCCGCTCCTAAGATTGCCAACGGAATGGCTTTCTTTCCACAAGAACCACATATATTTGCCACTCTGATATTTTTATATGTATCAAAATATTGTGCATATTTCCTTAGCATGACAATTGGATTCTCTAAATCCTTTTTGGCTCTTTCCTCAGGTAAGCCGGATTGCTCTACCCAAAATTCATAAGCACTATATTCCCATGCTTTCTTGTTTTGAACACTGTAATCTCTCATGTGTTTATGTACCTCCCACGTATTAATTGTACAAGGATATTACCCCTAATCAGGAAGCAGGTCAATACTTGATTTTTTCTTAATTTTGTGGTATTGTAACAGTGTGCTGAAGAGCACTTTTTTATTGCATAAATTTAGAGGTTGTGAAAATATCACAACCTCTTCTTTTTATCTCTCATCCCTAACCTGGAAAATATAAAACTTCAAATAATAGGACTGGTCCGCTGCCCACAATATCGGGTGATCACAGGCCTGGGTACGGAACTCAACCTGGCGCAAGCGCTTGTGGGCACCGTTTGCTGCCTCCCGGATGGTTTTCGCGAACAGGTCAGGGTCCATGAAGTGGGAACAGGAGCAGGTCACCAGATAACCGCCGTTTTTCACTAATTTTAAGCCCCGCAGATTGATTTCGCGGTAGCCCTTCACTGCGTTCTTAATGGAGTTACGGGATTTGGTAAAGGCGGGAGGGTCCAGGATGACCACATCGAATTGTTCCTTGGCAGCTTCTAACTCCGGAAGCAGTTCAAATACATCCGCACACTGAAAACGCACTACATCCTGGAGATGATTCAGAGCTGCATTCTCCGTTGCCTGATCCACTGCCAGCTGGGACGCATCCACGCCCAGTACGCTGCTCGCACCGGCGATGCCCGCGTTCAGGGCAAAGGAACCGGTATGGGTGAAGCAATCCAGCACCTTCTTTCCTTTGCACAGGCGGTGAATGGATGCACGATTGTTTTTCTGGTCAAGGAAAAATCCGGTCTTTTGACCATCCTCTACATCCACGATATATTTCACACCGTTTTCCACGATTTCTACTTTAGTATCAAAGGGCTCTCCGATAAATCCTTTGTATCGTTCCATGCCCTCCTGCAAACGCACCTTAGCGTCACTTCGCTCATACACACCACGGATTTCTATGCCATCCTCGGCAAGTGCTTTTTTCAAAGCCTCCACGATTACAAGCTTCCACTTATCAATGCCCAGTGCCAGGGACTCCACCACCAGCACATCTGCAAACTTGTCCACCACGATACCCGGCAAAAAGTCTGCCTCTCCGAATATCAGTCTGCAACTGGACGTATCAATGGTATCCCTGCGGTACTCCCATGCATCCTGTACACGCTGCCCGATAAATGCCTCATCTATCACAGCATCTTTTTTGCGGGAGAGAAGACGGATTCTTATCTTGGAATGCATATTGATGAAACCATAGCCCATGAAATATCCGTCAAAATCATGAACTGTCACCACATCACCATTTTCAAAATTACCCATGATGGTATCGATTTCATTATCATAAATCCACATACCACCTGCCTTGATGGTACGTCCTTCGCCTTTTCTCAGTGTTACAATTGCCTGACTCATATATTTTCTCCTCGTCTGAACAGATTGCAAATCCTTCCTTTGCAACTCTTAAATCTTATGTTTCTCTTATTATTTATCAATCCTTGTATTTTGGCAAGCCCTCTCTGAGCGTTTTTAGAATTTCCGGCACCCGGAAGGTATTTTTATTCTCGGCAGATTTTGCGATATGTTCTTGCTTTTAACCCTTGACAATCCACCTCTTTTTCATTATTATTTTAATGTTGAACATCGGCGCGTGGCTCAGCTTGGTAGAGCGCTGCGTTCGGGACGCAGAGGTCGCGTGTTCGAATCACGTCGCGCCGATTAAAAAAGCTCCTACATTTGTAGGAGCTTTTTTAATCCTCTGAACTGTTTTGTACACGTGACCTCTAGCGGAATGAATGCACTCGTTCGGGCGCAGAGGGTCCACGAGGTCCGGGGGACCACGGTTTTGGACCGACCGAAGCGGAGCGGAGACCGCGTGTTCGAATCACGTGATTCCTAGCGGAATGAATGCACCTGTTCGGGCGCAGAGGGTCCCCCGGACTTCGGCTTTATCCGCCTCATAATCCCCTCATAGCTTTCCCTGATAATCACATATCCCAACGGCCCTTTGATAATCCCCCATAGTCCAAAAAGCCTGATACCTGCATATAAGGACAATAGCACCGCAATGGGACGAATGCCCGCCTTCTTGCCGATCAGTTTGGGTTCCAGAATGTCTCTCACCACCACACAAAGTATGGATGCACCAATGCAAACTCCTGCTGCCACATAATTCTGACTGAGAACTTGTATGATAGCCAGCGGTATCAGCACGATACCCGTTCCCACAAAGGGAAACACATCCATAAGCCCTGCCAGAAGTCCCCACAGGATACCGTTCTTTATACCCGCTATACTCAGCAAAACACTGCACAACAAAGCATTTGTCAACATCAATATCATCTGGGCTTTTACATACACCGCAATATAGCGGATGATGCCACAGATGACCTCCAGCATCACATGATACTCTTCCTTCTCCAGCAGATTATTCATGATTTCATCATAATCCTTGGCCAAAAGCACAGCTGCCACCAGAAAAACAATGATAAAAGCGCCCACATGTCCAAGCCATTTTACAGAAGACAGGGAATAATCCAGCATCATACTGACATTTGCCCCTGTTAACATATTCTTTTCATCTTCCATCCAGCTACGGATATTTTGCTGCAAATCACTTTCTTCCAGTCCCAGCAGACCGGTAACCCCTGCACTGATACTGTTTATCAGCTCTGCCAGCTGATACTGCAAATCACTCAGATATTCCAGCCACCCCGGAAGACTGTTGATGATAAAGGAACCCAGTACCCATAGCAATAACAGCAAAATCAGACTCCCCAGAAGCAGTAATAGCAACGCTCCCACCTGCCGGTGGATGTGAAGTTTTTGCTGCATCTTCAGAAGTCCCGGCCCAAAGATTGTCACAAAGAGCATTGCTATCAACGCCGGCGCAACCAGGGGGGTAATATATTGCAAAAATAAGTACACTGCCAGCACCAACACACCTACCAAGACAAATTTGTTTTCCCGCACTTTTTCCATACATACCTCCCACTAAAAAACGTTAGTTAACCTATTTAGGTCAACTAACGTTTCTGCTTCCTTTATCTGCTTTACATTCTTCTGATTTTCATTATTTCCTATCAGGGATTACTCTATACTTTTTTTCCGCATCTGTTCCAAAGAGAACCAATACCAATACCGCATGCAGCTACAATGATACCAATTACCATATATCCAAAATTTGGAAAGATAAATGTAAAAGTTGCCATTCCTGAAGCCTCCATATATTTCGTATATGGTACTGTGAGATAAGAGATTGCTGCTGCCAGAATACAAAACCAATTTCCCTTTCCCCAATAATTATTTTTGGCAATGATGATGGTCCCAATCAATAAAACTAATGGCAACAATACCCATCTGAGAATAATACCAAGTTCTAAAGTCATAGGGCCATCCACTTGCCAGAAAATGATCAGCGCCACAGCCCAAATAAGAAAATAGGTAGAAAACAATACCATTTTCTCTAATCTTCTTTTGGCTTTCACCGTGTTTGTACTCTCCTCCAAAAATTCCTGATAAGTCTGATTCATAGATTTTTCCTCCTTTAGCAGGTGGTCAAGACTTATAGAATAGATATCACTCATTTTTATTACACTAATGATATCCGGATAAGACTTATTATTCTCCCAATTTGAAATGGTTTGTCTACTGACTCCAAGAGTTTCGGCCGCTTGCTCTTGCGTCAATCCTTTTTCATTTCGTGCATTTTTGAGTTTGCTTCCTATTTCCATATTCGTTTCCACCTCATTAAATTATTTGCTCCTATCGGAAGCATGCTCAACATACCAAATCTATGAATATTTTTCCAGCAAAGGGCTTTTACATTGCTTAAATATTATGTCAAAATCCTTTTACATGGTCATAAAACCCAACTTTGCCATCTTGATAAATTGAAATAAAAGTCCCCTTATACCAGTCTAAATGCAGGGTTCTCGGGCTCAATACTGAAATCCATTTCTTTCCCTGTAGTGGGATGGCGGAATATGATTCTGTAGGCGCATAGGGCTACATTTCGTACACCACGCGCCTTACTGTATTCCATACTTTGATCCGTTCCGTACTTGCTATCCCCCAGTAGCGGTAGTCCTGCATGTGCCAACTGAGCGCGTATCTGATGAAAACGCCCTGTTTCTATGCAAACATCCAGCAGTGCCAATCCCTCTGCCAAGTGACCTTCCATCACATTATTATGGCACCTGCCCTTGTCCACGGATGCTCCTGCCTCTTGCCCGGAACCGGACATTTCACTTTTCTTAACTACATATCGCAGCACCGCTTTTTTTGCCTCAGGACACTGTTGCTGTCGCCCGGTAACTATGACCGCTCGGTTGTCCTTATCTTTGTACATGTAATCCACCAGTTCATTTTCTTCCGGTGCAAGTTTTCCACATGTAGATTCGAGATATGCACTTTTTCCGCTGGCATCTTTTTCACCACTTTGCTCGCACTTTGCAGCACAATACGCCACTGCATAATAATGCTTATTCAATATGCCCGTACCCAGTTGCCCGGTCAGATTGGCTGCCGCTCCTTTATTTTTGGCAAATACAAGCAGTCCTTCCACAGGCTGGTCCAACCGATGCACCACTCCCAGGTAGGGCGCACTCTGCCCTGTGGCCAGATAATTCTTTAGCTCACTGACCACATCAACCTGACCTGCACGGGCTGTCTGTGTCGCCAGACTGGCGCTCTTGTGCGCCACTATCACATCTTTGTCTTCGTATAAAATAATTGTTTTCATAATCATCCTTATCAACTTAGAGTTTATGGTCTTTTCTCTTCCATTAATGATTGCTCCATTGCTTCCTATCTCTCTAAACGTACCAGATATTCCGTTGTACCTTCCTCAAATTTTTTATTTGCTGTTACATGAAAACCATGTCTTTCATAAAAGGAAATCCCACGAATATTCTTTTCCAGTGCCCATAGATACTTTGCATCACATTCACTAACAGCATAATTTAATAATGCCGCACCTATTGATTTTCCTTGGAGTGCAGGCTCTACAAAGAGTTTTTTAATCTCTTGATTCTCTACTTGAATAACGCCTTTAACTACGCCATCGTCATACACCCACATATGATCAACGTATTCCCTATATGTGTCTACAACATTAGAAACCTGCATTTCATCAAAATAGAAATCATCGTTCTGAAATATTGGATAAAAATTTAGCCTATAATTAAAAACTATTATCTCGGCAATTCTCCACAAATCACCGATTGTTGCTTGTCTGATATTTTTCATTTCTCACCTGCTTACGAAGAAAACACAAAGTATTTTTCCAATTTGGGGCATAGAAAGTCCAAATGTTGCTCTCATGCCCCGATATCATTGATTTTAAAGGCCTTTATTACATATTTTGGGCATAGAAAAACCTTTTTCAACATGTATGCCCCACAAATGACAAAAAACGGGGCATACAGGAAACTATTTTTCTCTATATGCCCAAATTTTAAATTTGAGGACACTTTTTTTGTAGAATTGGGGCGTAGAAGAACTTTATTTTTCATATATACCCCACACAATTGGCATTTATTAGTATCCCAAATTGTCGTGTATCAGAAGCACTTCAAATTCTCCTGTCATAGGTTTCCCCCATAAAACAGAAAGCCCTCTGCAAATACGTTCGGGACTGTTACAATCGTAACAGCGGTCTGCTTTTATTGCACAGGGTGTTTTCACCCCTAATCTTTTTGCATTTAAAGGCGCAGCAATATTTCTTGCCCGATATAATGCACTGTCATAGTCTTTTTCAATCTTATTTTCACCTATAACAAAATAAACCTTTTCGTGTCCATAAAATATTGATGCAACACGATTGCAATTGCCATCTATATTAACAATTTCCCCACTTTCAGCAATACCGTTCACAGAAGTAATATAAACAGGTGCCGCATTAGCTTCCAAGCGCACTTCTTTACTTGTTTTTCCTTCCGGTATCCTATGATGCCAATAAATTTGATTATGCTTACTTAGACGTTCGTAAAGCCCCATTTTCTCCAATGTCATAGAGCCTGCAAATCCAACTGTCTGATTATGTATTTGGGCGTCTAAATATTGCACAGCTTCCGATGTAGTTTCAAAACAACTAACAGTATATCCTAATGAAATTAAGTTTTCCTTTAATAAACTAAAATCTTTTTTCTCCATTTTTCCTCCACAATCTGTAATTAACTATTTCACAAACTCAAATTGTATGAGCTAACCGGTTTCCACGTTCTCTTGGGTGACGAGGTCATCCCGAAGAATACGGCGGCATCCTTAATAATTAATCCGCAGGCCCTTTGGATAGTGGTTCTTCATAGTACCACCAGCCAACTTTCCCCATCCCAAGGAAAAACCATCCACACAAATGAGGTACCAGCCCTTTTCTCCTTCCGCAGGGAAGGTCTGACCATTCAGATATGCCACACAAACACTATCCTTGGAAGATAAATCATGCACATGCACCACTTCCTCCGGGTTCAAAGCAAGCGCCAAAGCGTGAGAAGGTTCAAATCGATTCTTTTTACAGGTTCCCAGCTGTAATCCCGGACGAAGTACCTTAAGTCCTTTCAGGCAGGGTAATTCCTCCGGTGCCAGATATATATTTTCACCAAACTTCAGATATTTGCCTGTCAGCTTTTTCTTCAATGCTTCTGCTGCAAAAGCAGGGTATTCGCCCAATTCTTTTTCGCTGATACCCTTTTCCAGTCCCATGCGGCCACGGCTCACATAGCCCTCCGGCACCTGTCCGGCCTTTACCAGCACAGCCGCGTAATGTCCCTCTCCTTGCACCAGATGGGGCCAGATACGCAGGGTCTTGGGCAGTTCCTGTTCCATTGCTTCCTGTAGCTCCGCGTCCTCTGCCTGTCCGGTATATGCCAGATATCGGGCCTTACCGCTCAGTGCCTCCTGCTCACAAACACTACCATTTGCAGACTCCGTGGCCTGATAAAAGCACTCCTTATTCATATCTTCCAGCGAAAACTCCGGATGTCTGCTCAAAAAACGACTGATGGAACCTTCATTCTCCATGGGTGCAAAGGTACAGGTAGAATAAACCATTCTACCACCGGGACGCAACATTTCTGCCGCCCGGTCCAGTATTTCGTCCTGTCGCTCTCCGCAGATGCGCACATTTTCTTCGCTCCATTCCTCGCTGGCCGCTTCATTCTTACGAAACATGCCTTCACCCGAGCAGGGAGCATCCACCAGTATCTTATCAAAGTACTCGGGAAAATACTCTGCCAGCCTCTGAGGTGTTTCATTGGTGACACAGGCATTGCGCACACCCATTCTCTCTATATTTTCAGATAAAATCTTCGCTCTGGCAGGATGAATCTCATTGGCCACCAGAAGTCCTTCCCCTTGCAGCATGGACGCTATCTGGGTACTTTTGCCTCCGGGCGCAGCACACAAATCCAACACCTTTTCTCCCGGCTCTACCTGCAAATAGGGCACCGGCGCCATGGCACTGGGCTCCTGTATATAATACACGCCGGCCTCATGATAGGGGTGCTTACCCGGGGTATCCTGTTCTTCATAATAAAAGCCACCCTCTGCCCAGGGCACAGGACGTAAGTGGAAAGGTAAATTTCTGCCGTCCCCGTTCTTTTTCAAACTGTTCAAACGCAGTGCCTGATATTTTTTCTCATCAAAGGCCCCTACAAAAGCCTCATATTCATTTCCTAACATCTGCTCCATACGAGCCAAAAATTCTATCGGTAACATAACTGTACGCTCCTTTAACACCACTATTATACATACTGCATGCCTCGTCTGTAAATATTTGTTTTAGGTGGAAGTTCTTGCATGTTCCCCTATGATGGAGTATCATAAATTTTATAAATACAAGGGTAATTTTATAGTATGAATATTTGAAAGATTCAGAAAAATTTTTACAAAAATAACACATCAAGGAGGATCATTCATGGCACAGAACACCACCCCCTTCGGGCTTCACGGCGCACTTCATGTAGCAGAGGGCAAACTCAAGGATCAAAACAACGAAACCTTCCGGTTGAAAGGCATGTCCACCCACGGTATCGGCTGGTATCCCCAGTATGTCAACAAGGAAACCTTTACCTGGCTGCGTGACGAATACGGCACCAATGTGATTCGTCTGGCGATGTATACCGCAGAAGATGCCGGCTACTGTACAAGCGGTGACAAAGAATTTTTAAAGAATTTAGTGAAAAACGGTGTGAATTATGCGACTGAATTGGGTATGTATGCCATCATTGACTGGCATATTTTAGCGGACAATGATCCTCAGATTAATAAAGAAGAAGCTAAGAAGTTCCTGGGCGAAATGTCTGCGCTCTACAAAGATCATGACAATGTGTTGTATGAAATCTGCAATGAGCCCAACAATGTGGACTGGAATCCTGTAAAATCCTATGCAGAGGAAATCATCCCCGTTATCCGCGCCAATGATTCCGACGCAGTTGTCTTGGTGGGAACCCCTACCTGGAGTCAGGATTTGGAATGTCCTATGGAAGCCCCTGTAAATTTTGATAATCTTATGTACTCTCTGCATTTCTACGCAGGCACCCATAAAGAAGACCTTCGTAGCCGTGCACAGGCCTGCATTGATAAAGGGCTTCCTGTCTTCGTCACCGAATTCGGCGTGTGCGATGCATCCGGCAACGGCGGCAATGATTTTGACTCCTTCATAAAATGGATGACCTTTATCGAAAAAAATCAGCTGAGCTACTGCAACTGGGCACTGGGCTGCAGAGACGAAAGCTGCTGTATCATCCTGCCCCACTGCGAAAAGCTCTCCGGCTGGAACGACGAGGACTTGAACGAATCCGGTAAATGGATTACAGAATATTTTAAGAGTAAGAAGTAAGGCTATATGTATGAAAAGGGAAGGCTTCAATGCCTTCCCTTTTTGTGCTTATTTAAATATCTTTCAAGTATTTCGCCTTTATTGAATTAATCATTCGTTGAGCTCTATGTATTACCAGTGGTTCAATACATTTCAACCTTATCAAATCTATTAAAGAACAAACAATAAAAATACCAAGCGTTATCAGAAACGCATATACTGGAAACAAAGATTTACTATAAAAAAATGTATCTATTTTTAATAAATTGTACCATATAAAATGTCTTCCTACAAAAGAATCATGTATCAGATATACACCCAAAGTCGTGCCTGCAACTGTATTTATAAATTTATTGGATCCCATATTAATTGATTCAAAGAATCTGAAAATTGAAATCGAACAGAGCGGTACAATAAAAGCGGTAAATGCTGTATTTAAAATTTCACTTACCATTTTAATCTTTAATGAAGGTTCAGGACTTATGGAATTCATTGACAATTTATAATAAATCATCGCTCCCATAAGCCATATTATGATTGCGCATACTACACACAAAAACCGTTTCATGTTTTTGTCGATTTTGGGATAATACAGTCCGCAAAAACCGCCTATCATATAAAAGAAAACACCTCTTTGCAAATCGTAAAAAGGAGCACCTGCAGTATAAGCTATAGCATACCATAATACCCAAGCAACAAGAATTGCCAATATAAACCCTTTTTTATTCAGTTTAAGAAGAAATACATTTAACAATGGGGAAATTAAAAGAAGTAAAATATAAGTGGAAACAAACCACCATGCTCCCCCTGTTGCCGGAATGAATAAACTCTTTAACACATAAGTTAAGATTGCCGATGTTTCCAGTGCTGAGAGTCCACCAAAAAACAACTTAACAATTACAAATAACGCAATGGCGAACAATCCGTAAAATACACTTTCTAATACAACTTTCAATATGGATGGCTCTTTTTTATTAATCTGAAAATATCCGGTTATCATAAAAAAGAGTGCGACCCCAATTTGTCCGCCGGGATTCAAAAGAGAAACCATCATCCTGTTTATCAAACTACCTGTGCTGTATATCTGATAAGCATCTGCCTCAGATAAACAATGTTCTACTCCATGGCAGGCAAGATGAGATCCAATAATCATTAACATCGCCACAATACGCAATAGTTCAAAATTTGATTGCCTTACTTTTCGATTCACTCCCGTAAACCTCACATTCTTATCCTTGTTCGTATGTTATTATACCAATCAAACCAACCTACTGCAATTTAATTTTATGGTGCAGTCCTGCTGAAATATGGAGCCTTTCCGGCAATACTGCTTACACCTTAAACCGATATCCTACTCCCCAGAATCGCAAACGATTTGGGGACCTACTATACTTTAAATCTATATCCTACTCCCCAGAATCGCAAACGATTTGGGGACCTACTATACTTTAAACCGATATCCTACTCCCCAAATCGTTTCAATATACTGGGGCTTTGCGGTGTCGGTCTCTATTTTTTCCCGGATCTTCTTGATATGCACAGTGACAGTGGCAATATCACCGATGGAGTCCATATCCCAGATTTCACGGAACAGCTCATCCTTGGTAAATACATGGTTAGGATTCTCAGCCAGGAAGGTGAGCAGGTCAAATTCCTTGGTGGTGAAAGGCTTTTCCTCGCCATCTACGTATACGCGGCGTGCAGTCTTGTCAATGCGGATGCCGCGAATCTCCACGATGTCATTCTGCGGTTTCTGATTGGTACCCACCAGTCTCTCATAACGCGCCATATGAGCCTTTACTCTGGCTACCAGTTCGCTGGGGCTGAAAGGCTTGGTCATATAGTCATCCGCACCCAGTCCTAAACCTCTGATTTTATCAATATCATCCTTCTTTGCGGAAACCATCAGAATAGGGATGTTCTTCTCCTGACGAATCTTCTTGCACACCTCGAAACCATCCATACCGGGCAGCATAAGATCCAGAATAATCAGATCAAAATCCTCTGTAAGCGCCATCTCCAGACCTTTATCACCGGTATTGCAAATCTCTACCTTAAAATCACTTAATTCCAAGTAATCCTTTTCTAAATCTGCTATTGCCACTTCATCTTCAATAATTAAAATTCTGCTCATATTTTACCTGTCCTTTCTGTAAACACAAATCCTTGATACTTCCTTCTTTTGTCATCCGGTTACACTGCATTTTTGCGCTATATCTGTAACTCAATATACTTACGTATCACGAAATGCATACAGGTGCCTTCCCCTTCCTTACTGGTGGCCCATATATAGCCTCCGTGATCCTCTATAATTTTTTTCACAATGGAAAGTCCGATCCCACTGCCGCCCTGAGCGGAATTACGGGATGCATCCGTACGGTAAAACCGCTCAAAGATTCTCGGTAAATCCTTCTGAGCGATGCCCTTACCATTATCCTCTATCTCCACACGGATGGAATCCACTTCATCCAATATACGAATGTCAATGGTGCCATTGGGATTATCCATGTATTTCACACTGTTGCTGATAATATTATTGATGACCTTTTTCATTTGCTCAGGGTCCGCAATAATCATGGTGTCCGCATCCACCATATTGGAATAATTGAGTCTGATATTCTCTGACTCCAGTTCCACACCGATTTCTTCCAAACAATCGCCAAAATAGTCCGCCACATTAATGCGAAGATAATTATAAGCAATACGATTGTTATCTATGGAAGAATAAGTGGTCAGCTCATTAATCAGACGGTCCATGTCATTTGCTTTGTTATAGATGGTCTTGATGTACTTATCCATCTTTTCGGGCGTATCCGCCACACCATCCATGATACCTTCCACATAACCCTTGATAGCAGTGATAGGCGTCTTCAGATCATGGGAAATATTACTGATTAACTCCCTGTTCTGATTCTCATGCTGGCTCTTCTCTTCCACGGATTCTTTCAGTCGCAGGCGCATGTCTTCGTAGTTCTGGTACAAATCACCAATTTCCCCCTTGGCATCCGTATGCAGCATGTAATCGTAATTGCCGTCTTTAATCTTGCGCATGGCCACATTCAGCTCATTCATAGGATTAATCATACTTTTACGTAACCACTGGGTCAGTATCACACTGGTGAAAATCAATATCAGTACAATCGCTATAAACATATCCACCAGCAACTGTCTGGAAATCAGCGCCGTGCTTTTCGTAACCACAAATAAACTTCCCTGCGCACCATCTGAAAATTGAAAGTCTATTTGCTTCACAAATTTCTCAAATTCATCATAATATATACCGGTCTTCCCTGTGGTATCCGCCTGTCCGTATGCCGGCAGCTTGTCAAAAAGCTTTTTGGCTGCAGATTCATTTCCTGTAAAATACAGTTCCGCATTCTTCCTCACTATAATATACGTAGAAGAACGGACCATATCCGAACTGACCTGCTCCAAATATGCTGTATCTTCAAATACCGATGTGTCCTTCGACGCCTGCGCCGCCAGCTGATGATATGCCCTATCCGTATTTTCCAAAATACTCTGCATATTGTCGCTCATCGTGTCATAATTCAGACTACTGATAGGAACACCCTGATTGGCACTTGTCAAAAAGATACCTATCACCAAAAAAGCTACCGCCGTTAAAATCAGCGGCAATAATATAATACTTAGGAAGGTAACCTGTAGTCGGGTTCTGAATTTCATATTAGTAACTATGCCCTTTCCTGTCAGTGGTTAATATACTGCCAAACCTATTAGAATTATAGCATATCCATGAGATAAGTGTGTTAAAACAAACAAAGATTATCATAAAAAAAATATAAACAAAAAATTTTTTAAAAAAGTACTGGACAAATGTTTTATTTTGTGTATAATGAAATTAGTAATCATTACTGTTATCGATGATTTCAAAGAAGGAGGTGTATATGGCTGTACTGAAGCACAGTAAACAGCGTGACATGATTAAAGAATTTCTCATGACACGTAAAGATCATCCTACAGCAGATATGGTATATATGAACGTCAGACAGCAAAATCCAAGCATCAGCCTGGGTACCGTATACCGGAACCTGACTCTTTTGGCTGATATCGGTGAAATCCAGCGTCTGAGACTGGGCGATGGTGTGGACCATTTCGATGCAGACACCTCCGAGCATTACCATTTCGTCTGTTCCAAGTGTGGTGGCGTAGTCGACTTGGAGATGGATAGCATTAATCAGATAACCGACACCGCCCAGGCTCATTTTAAGGGCCATATAGCAGGACACATCACTTATTTTTACGGTACCTGCGAGAACTGTATAGAGGAATAACTAATAAACAAATTTTTCACATGAAAAGGAGATTGAGAGTATGAAGTATGTATGTCAAGTATGTGGTTATGTTCATGAAGGCGATGCAGCACCTGAGAAGTGCCCCGTTTGCGGTGTTCCCGCAGAGAAGTTCAGTGTTCAGTCCGGCGAAAAGACCTGGGCAGCTGAGCATGTAGTTGGTGTAGCACAGGGCGTTAGAGAAGATATTATCATGGATCTGCGCGCGAATTTCGAGGGCGAATGCTCTGAAGTAGGTATGTATCTGGCTATGGCAAGAGTTGCACACAGAGAAGGTTATCCTGAAATCGGTCTGTACTGGGAGAAGGCTGCTTACGAAGAAGCTGAGCACGCTGCTAAGTTTGCAGAACTGTTAGGCGAAGTTGTAACTGCTTCCACCAAGAAGAACCTGGAGATGAGAGTTGACGCTGAGAACGGCGCAACCGCAGGTAAGTTCGACCTTGCAAAGAGAGCAAAAGAATTAGGCCTGGATGCAATCCATGACACCGTGCATGAAATGGCTCGCGACGAGGCTCGACATGGTAAGGCATTTGAAGGACTGTTAAATAGATACTTCGGAAAATAGCACTAACACTACGGTGTCAGTAGTATTTTAGGTATTCATGGTGCGGAAGTCGCATGACTTCTGCACCTATTTTTTCGCCTTTAAAACCGTGTAAAATGCTGTGTAACAATTCTCTAACTATCCACCCATGAAAAGAAAGCGTGTTTCAGATTACACAGTTTTACCGCCCACACCTCTTGCTTCTGCCCAACCCAAGCGGTATAATTATATTACCAAGTAATAGGCTACATCTTCATGTAGTCACAGTAAAGATTAGATGAAAGTTAAGGCATAGAAAAAAGTATAGGCGGTATTTAATACCCTTAAGTGAAAGACAATGGCTTCCCTGCTATTGTCTTTTTTCATGCCCAAACGGAAAGGCGGTCATTATGACAAAGAAGAAAGGCAACACAGCAGGAGTAAAAACAAATAAATCAAGAGAGGAGATACAGCAGGAAATCAATCTTACCCTTGCCCGATTACAGCAGGGGGTACAAGATGTGTTCACGTCGGAGAATTACAGGAACTATTTACAATTCTTTGCAAGAACGCATAATTACAGCTTCAACAACACCATTCTCATTTTAAGCCAACTTCCGACAGCAAGCCTATGTGCTTCATTTCAAACATGGAAGTCGCTCAAATGCCCTGTTAAACGTGGCGAAACAGGCATCAAAATATTAGTGCCTATTCCTTACAGAACAGAAATGCTTATTGACTGCAAAGACCAACAGGGAAATACCCTTATCAATGCAGACGGTACAGTACAACAACAAAGGGTGTATGTTGAACGTACTGCCTTTCGACTTGGAAACGTTTTTGATGTTTCACAAGTCAATGGCGAAATTCCCTCACTCTCCCATGAACTGACAGGAACAAACAAAGGCTTTGCCAAGGCAATTAAGGAGCTTATGGCGAATTCGGATATACCCATAGCTTACGATAAGTCTTTGGCTGACACAGGCTCAAATGGGTATTATCATATCACGGAACACCGTATTGCTTTAAGATGCGGTATGTCTGCCAACCAAACCATGAAAACACTCATTCATGAGAAAGCTCATTCCCTGCTCCACAATGGTACAGGTATTAAGTACAGCAGGAATGAGGCAGAGGTGCAGGCAGAAAGCATTGCATTTGTAGTGAGCGAAGTCCTTGGGCTTGACACAAGCGAATATTCCTTTGGCTATATTGCTTCATGGTCGAAATGCAGGGAATTAAACGAACTGCAACAATCTATTACTATTATTGATAAGACAAGCAGAGAAATCCTTAAGTGGATTGGCGACAATTGCTCCTTATCAATTGAAACACCACTAAAGGCGGCTTAATACCGCCTTTCTAAAGCGGGTTATATGAAATATAACCTGCTAACTCGTCTGTCGCCCCGATTTTTAGGATATTGTAATGGAACATTGTAATAATCCGCATGGTTTAGGCTTTTTCCTAGCTAAAAAGCTACCGTTCCAAACTTAACCAAGGAAGTTTGCAAGACCTTTCAACACTTGCTTCTCTAGGGGCAAACTATGCCCTTTTATAATATACACAGAAAGAAGATGATAATATGGCAAGAGCCAAGAATATCCGTTTTCTTATGAAGTCGGAGTTAAACAGTATGCAAGCCTATGGAAGAAGCAAACACGCAGACCAAGCCAAAACCAAAGAGGAACGCAGTAATGCTAAGGCACAGGGTATACCCTTTGAGGAATACCGCTATATTGACTATACTAAGGATTACATCTATTCCATAAACACTATGAAGAACTACCAAAGCCAAGTTGACCGCTTTGCTAATTACCTTAAAGACCATGGCATGAACAAAATTTCCATGGAAGAGGCAAAAGAACAGATACAGCCTTACCTCGACTACCTAAAGGATAAAGGCTTGTCTGCTCCCTCTCTACATAGCGCCTGTGCTTCGCTGTGCAAGGTATTCCATGTGAGTATGTGGGATTATGACAAGCCACAGCGTACCATATCCGAAATCACAAGAGGCAACCAGACCTTTAAGAATAAAGAGGTGGATATGATACGCAAATTGGAAGAAAACCGTATTTGGAGTATCAACAGGGATTACCTTGGCATGAGAAAAAATGAACTCATAAATCTAAAGGCTGATATGATAAAAGAAGTCGGTAACCATGTTGAAATACATTATATCGGCAAGGGTGGCAAACATAATAGGCAGATTTTTACTCTTGAACACGAAAAAGCCTTTATCTTATCCCTCAAAGCAGAGAAACAGCCACATGAACGTATCTTTAACCGCAAAGAAGTAGAAGAGGCTAAAAATCTCCATAAGGCAAGGGAGCTTAGATGTAAGAATGTCTATAATCGAATTATAGAGGATATTGGCATTCGTGGGAAAGTCGCAAGACAGGAATATATTGCAGAAATCAAAAGCGTTTTCAAAGAGGCTCATAAACCCTTGCGCGAAAATCTTGATACCCCCTATGTTGTGAGAGGTGCTAACCGACAACGTCTTATTGCTGAAAACAGACCTTTGGAATATGACCGTATCGCTTTACTAACCATTTCCACGCAGATTACACAGCACTTTAGAAGTAATGTGACAGCAAATTTCTATGTTGTTAAATAAAACCTATCTGTCTATTGCTTTCCTGTTTTGAGAATGG
This sequence comes from Acetatifactor sp., assembly GCA_045597105.1. Lineage (GTDB taxonomy): Bacteria > Bacillota > Clostridia > Lachnospirales > Lachnospiraceae > Acetatifactor. The sequence continues at coordinate 796 of JAZODQ010000011.1, read as the reverse complement.
TAATATATATATAGGCAGGGGTAATCCCCCTGTAAGTTTAGGAATGCGGTTACTCCGCTTTAAGTATAGATACTAAGTTGACTTTTCTTTAAGCACCTAAATGGTGCTTTTTTATTTAACTATGATTATCCCAAACGCTCCGGTTTGAGGCTTCGCCCCAAACCGTCGCTTATCTCTTCGATACATGAAAATTTAGTTGAAATAGTAAATATTTGAATATATAATTGTTACAGACAAATTTGAAGTTTGCGGAGGAGACAAAGAAATGGAATTGAGGTTAAGGCCGTATAAACCCTGCGATGCAGAAAAAATTGTTAGTTGGATAAAAGACGAAGAAACATTGCGTAAATGGAGTGCAGATAAATTTGGTGCTTTTCCCATAACAAGTGAAGATATTAACAACAAATATCTCGAAAATAATGGCGATTGTATTGAACCAGATAATTTTTATCCGTTGATTGCATTTGATGATGATGGTGTAGCGGGACATTTGATATTGAGGTATAAAGATACTGAAAAGAAAGTAATTCGCGTAGGTTTAGTAATTGTAGATAATACCAAAAGAGGCAAAGGCTATGGAAAACAAATGCTTATTCTTGCGATTAAGTATGCATTTGACATATTCGGAGCAGAAAAAATTACGTTAGGGGTATTTGATAATAATGAACCTGCTTACTGCTGTTATAAAGCTGCTGGCTTTATAGAAAATGGAGAAGAAATGTTTTGTGAAATATTTGGTAAACAGTGGAGAAATGTTGAAATGGAAATAAAAAAATAAGCGTGAAACTTTCAGTTT
>JAZODQ010000010.1:0-4241 GCA_045597105.1 Acetatifactor sp. | reverse complement strand
GTCCTGTAGGACTGTCTGATACACCCACAGCAATGGCCATGCCACCATTTTCCTTATGTACCGGACAATAAAGGTAAAATTTGCCATTACGTTCTACAGCCTGGGGTGCCCATGCCCTGTCGTCCGCCCAGCTGATATCATTCAATGAAAAAACCTCTCCATGATCAGTCCAGTTCACCATATCCTTAGTAGAGTAACAATGCCAGTTAAACATAGTATAAAAATCATTGACCAGCTGGTCCTCATCATGAGTGGTGTAGAGATACAGCGTATCCCCATAAACCATGGGCGCAGGGTCTGCAGTATAAATTGATGTGATAATCGGGTTTTTACAAAACATAAATCCTTACCTCCGTTACTGTTTTTGACAAATTCTACTTATTTCACAATTACTTTCACTTTTACCTTTTGAAATTCTTCCTTTAAATCTTCCCGGAAAGACATCTCAAAATAAGGGGTTCCATCCTGACGGAAATGTACTCTTCGAATACCATCACACCGCAGATGCTCCTTAATATCTGTCTCACCATGATAAGCAATCATCAACTGCCCGTATTCATCTTCAAAAAAGGAATTATGTCCCGGTCCATATTCTCCTTTTACGGAATAAAAAGTCAAAACGGGCGTTATACTCTTATTCCAAACATTAACATCCAACAAATCCTGGCTTATATCTGCTGTTAACAGGCCAAGCGCATAGGTATACGCATTCGCCGAACCCCCGGAATAGGTTAAATATACCTTTCCGTTTTTTATAAATGCATAGGGCCCTTCATTATTTATGGTTCCTTCTACATTTTCCCAACCATATAACGGTCGGGACAACAATACCGGTTCGCTGGTTAATTTCCAAGGTTCCTTTTCATCTACGGCAGCAATATATAGCATAGACCCACTATCCCTGGATGTTCCTATATGTTCTCTATATGACCACACCATATATGCGTCTTTTTCCGTTTTTATATACGTCATATCTAATGTAATCGCTCCAACTGCGAGTGGTGTACCGTCCGCCCTCTGTACACGAATAGGATTTCCCCAGCTGTCTGCTTCTATAATACTTCTTCCTTTTTTTAATTTCATAACATGGCACTGTGGTCCCCACATCGCACCGCTAACCGCAAAAAGTATATATAGTTCTCCTCCGATCAAATGAAACTCCGGCGCCCAAAAGGTCTGCTCAAAACCTCTTTCCTTATCAAAAGGAAGAATCAGATGCTCCGTCACATTATCTTCGAACAATCCCTTGATATCCGTAGCTTCTCTTACATACAATCCGATATCATTCAAATTATCATTGGTTGCAATAAAATACCATTTGCCTTCCCATTTTAAAATCACAGGGTCTCCATACCCCTTTGCCAAAGGGAACATGAATTTGGAATGAATCACACAACCTTCCACATCATAAATATCAGGTTTTGTGAAATTTATTTTATCTTTTTGCCAACATACAGACTTATAAACTTCGGAACCATCATTGTAAACAGCCTTTACCTTAACCGCATCCAATTCTTCCTGATTCCGGACTTCAATACACTCCGGAACCAGTATTTTCGTATTTACAATCGGACTCCAATATACTATGGCGCGCTCTGCAATATCTTTGTCCACCTCCAAAACATCTGACGGCTTCCACTTTAACAGCTCAGAATAATCTACAAGACCTTTTTCTTCAAAATGAATCAAATCCTTAGTTACCCAGACCAACACTTTGCCCAAGCAGGATTCATCCGGTTCTCCGTTCTCATATATCCTCACACCACATATACCGATAAGACCGTTATTCATGTGAAATATCTTTGGATCTTTAACCCCTTTTGGAGAAATGGTGTTTTCAGAGGTGATATCTCCTTCTGCAAACAAGATTCCATAATTTCTGTTTAAGGGTTCAAATCCGGAGCCATCCAATCCATATGAAAAATGGATACTATTTGCTAATCCGGCGGGATACTCTTCCTGATTAACAGTTCTTGTATATACAGATATAAACGTTCCTGCGTCTTTCATATATTTTACCTCATATTCTAAAACAACTTAATGACTTCGCTTCCCTTTTTTACAAAAGCAATATATTGATTTAATTCGGCATGCACATTTAACCATTGTTTTCCTGTATAAACCTGTTTATCAATCACAGAGATCCACTCTCCTGCCGGCAGATATACCATTCTTTCTACCTGCCCCTTTTCCATGATGGGTGCAAAGAGGATATCTTCACCAAACATATACTGGTCCTCTAAAGTATAACAGATCTCATCTTCGTGGAAATCATAAAACATGGGACGCATAATGGGAGAGCCGGTTGCACTGGCAATATCCATATACTTCACAATATATGGTTTCAGCTTCTCTCTGGTTTCAATCAGCTTCTTAAGCGTCACATAGTTTTCCTCTCCAAAGCACCAGATTTCATTAGGTCCGCCACTCTTACACATAAGCTCCGGGTGGGGATTGGGTTGGTCCTTGGTTCGTTTTCTGTCACCATGTAGACGCATAATCGGTGAAAATAAACCGAACTGAAACCAGCGTACCATTAGCTCTCGGAATTCCTCATTCTCTGTATCACCATTTAGGAAACCTCCAATATCGCTGTTCCACCAGGGAATACCGCACATAGCCATGGAAAGACCACTGGTAACACTTTGACGAAGCGCTCTCCAATCAGATACGATATCTCCGTTCCATACTGCTGCACCGTATTTCTGACTACCCGGATATGCCGCACGGGTCAGTGAAATCACTTCCGTCTCTCCTGCAGCCGTCAGGCCGTCATACAGCATCTTCACATAATAATAGGGATACAACATGGCAGTCTGTGCCCCATTTCCGGGATAAAAATGAAGATGTCCGAACTGTTGAGGATGTACCTCCGGCTCTGCCTCATCCAGCCAGAAACTATGAATACCATAATCATAATAATTTTCTTTAATCTTAGTCCACACAAAGCTTCTGGTATTTGGATTCATGGTATCTATAAAGGTCTGCTGTCCAAAGAATGCAAATGTTCCGTATTGGCCGTTCTCCGTACGGACAAGCATATTATTTTCATTCATATACTCCCAGTTCTCACTATTGGGATTAATCGTAGGCCATATAGAAACAATGGGTTTAATACCCAGTTCTTTTAATTCTGCGCACATTGCCGCCGGATCCGGCCAGTACTTCGGGTCAAATTTCCACTCGCCCTGTTCCGTCCAGTGGAAAAAGTCAATCACAATAGCATCTATAGGGATACCGCGTCTTTTGTACTCTCTTGCCACTTCCAGTAACTGGTCCTGACTTTCATAGCGAAGCTTACATTGCCAAAATCCTGCCGCCCATGCAGGAAACTTTGACGCATAGCCTGTTAAGTCAGCATATATCTTCATCACGTCTGCAGGTGTCTCTCCCACAAACACCAGAAAATCTGCCTGATAAGTACTTTCACTACACCACAAAATATGGTTTCTGGTGGTTTCACATCTGCCCGGAGACGGATTATTCCAGAAAAAACCATACCCCAAAGAAGAATACAGAAATGGCAATGCTGATTTGGTATTGTAATGCATCAGACTACAGGTACTTCCTTTTCTGTCAAAAGCATCCTCTGTTTCCTGTCCCAGTCCGTAGAAGTGTTCTCCCTCGTTTGCTTCAAAAATCATTTTCGTGCAGTAATTGTCTCCTTCGGTATGTATATAATTATTGGCATAATCACCTTCATATTTTCTACGCAGAATCTGCTTGCCCTTACGATAAAAGCTGACAATTCCTCCATACCAGGGAAATCCTGCTTCAATAGTGGCACTGATATCACCATTGGTAATGATGGCAACCGCTTCATCTCCTTCCACTTTGCAGAAATCTTCCGTAACCGGATCCAATAAGGTCCACTTTTCATCAGATAATTTATTATTACGCGTAGCCCTACACCTTAGACAGTTTTCACCATAAGGTTCGATTACCAGCAATTCATCTCTGCGTTGAAAAGTAAGTCTCTTTTCTTCTAACACTATTTTTCCCATTGCCATACCTCACTTTTATTTTAAAATATTACCCTGTCTACCGTTCCATTTACATTGCCTCTTTGGACAAAATTTTTCTTATATATTATAACATACTTATTGCCAAAACACACTTGTAATGTTATGGTGTATCTATTGGATAATCCCCAAAGAAGAGAGGACCAAAAAATGTACAAAATTATGACTTCCGACGAAGCAATCGATATCATAAAAGATGGTGACGTCATTTGCCTGAAT
>JAZODQ010000009.1:0-4382 GCA_045597105.1 Acetatifactor sp. | reverse complement strand
TCGGAAATTAGTATAGTAGTTACGGCTATTACAAATCCGGAAGCTGAATTAAATAACTTATGTGCGCAGTGGCATTTTGATGAGAAAATCTGTGATAAATTATTAAGTCTGATAGAAGATGATACAACGCTATATAGATGCTGTGATGACAATGAATATATATCAGAAGGCGTAGTGATAGAGCTTTTTAGAGTAATTGAAAGAGGACAGGAACGGGTGTTTTTAGATTTTTATGTAGTGGATTAATATTCGGTCGTATCGTTGAAGAGTGTATGAGGCAAACTATGAGAAATTCGGGTTTTCAAAAAGTCCGGGAATGACAAAGTACATAGAGGGATGAATTTGAAATAGAAGGAGAGAATATATGATCAATTCAAATGTGTTTTTTCTGTTGGGTTGTCCTTGCGCAGGCAAGACGACAGTTGGAAATATATTAGTACAAAAATATAACATGCTTTATTTTAGCGGTGATAATAAAAGGTTTGATTACTATAAATTAGCAGAAAAAGAAAAGCATCCTTTTATGACAATGGATGCCTCCAACTTTTGGAGTTGGACCCTTGAAGAAATGGTCGCTTGGGAAAAGGGAGTCATTGCAGAACAAACAGCATATATACTTAATGATTTGAATGAATTATCAAAAAGTAATGAGCTGATTTTATTTGAAGGAATGCTTGAATTGGCAACAGTGAGTAAAATAGTGCCGGCGAATCAAATAGTGTATTTGTCTGTTGAAAAGTCAGTATGTGAACGTGAGTTTTTTACAAGGGAAGACCATCGTGGCATGATAGAAAATATAATGAATATACCGGATATTAGCGAAGATGAAAAGAAGAGAAGAATATTTATGCGTAAGGCGGCTGCTATCAATGCATTTCATGAGAATGCAAGAGAATTTGGGGTACAGACATTTATGCGGGAAGAGACGGGAACAGCGCAGGAAATGGCTGAAAAAGTGGCTATACATTTTGGATTAACAAAAAAATAACACAAACTGCAATGAAAATCTTATGCTGGAATAAACGATTATAGGAGGTATATGTAGATGAGTGATGGAATGCTTGTTGGTGTAGTCTTTTTAATAATAGGTGTGGTTCTTGCTTCGATTGCTGTTATTTTGGTTGTTTTTCATAAGAAGAAACGGAAACGTTGCAGTGAGGAAGTTGTGGCAACAATCGTGGAAGCTTTGCGTTATCGGAAACGCGGGGTAGATGGTCCCGAACACTTTTATTATGCAGTCTATGAATATCAGTATAATGGTGTGACATACAATAATGAGTCAAAAATGGGAACCAGTGGACGTCCCAAGATTGGCAAACTAAGGACAATCTACTTAAACCCAAATAATCCGGAGGAATATATAGAGAAAAGATTTCTGACGTATTTACATATTGTGATAGTGACAAGCATAAGTGGTCTTTTTGGTTTTATTGGATTAGTGCTTATTTTAGCCGGGTAAATGCTTAATAGGGAGGAAGTAAATATGATTACCATATCTCTGTGTATGATTGTGAAAAATGAAGAGGACGTACTGGCCAGATGTCTGGACAGTGTGGCGGATCTGGTGGAGGAAATCATTATCGTGGACACCGGATCTACGGACAAAACCAAGGAAATCGCAGCAAGGTATACGGACAAAATCTATGATTTTGAGTGGATAGATGATTTCAGTGCAGCCAGAAATTATGCATTTGCCAAGGCTACCCGGGAGTATATATATACTGCGGATGCGGATGAGGTGATTTCTGAGGAAAACAGAGAGCGCTTCAGACAGTTAAAGGCGGCTCTGCTACCCGAAGTGGAAATCGTACAGATGCTATATGGCAATCAGCTGCAGTTTGGTACGGTGTACAATTATGACGAGGAATATCGCCCCAAGCTGTTTAAAAGGCTGCGGGAGTTTGTATGGCAAGAGCCCATCCATGAAATGGTGCGTTTGGAACCGGTCATATATGATAGCGATATAGTGATTACCCATATGCCCAAGAGCAGTCATGCACAGCGGGATTTGCGTAACTTCCGTAAGCAGACAGCGGAGGGCGTGCGTCTGAATAAGCGTCTGCATAATATGTATGCTAAGGAACTTTTTCTGGCAGGAGAGGCAGAGGATTTTCTGGGAGCAGAGGAGTTTTTCAAGTTGTCAACCGTTGATCCGGAAAGAAGCGGCGAAGAAGTAATGGAGGCCAGCTGTGTGGTGGCCAGAGCGGCAAGACTGCGTGGAGATGACAGAGACTTTTTTAAGTATGTTATGAAGGTAATTGCCGATGATAGCGGCGGATGCTCGGAAGCATGCGTGGAGCTGGGTATTTTTTATGAGGACGCCGGTGATATAGAGGAAGCCATTATCTGGTATTACAACGCAGTGTATGAGATTCAGCCTCATCTGTCCCTGCAGGCCGGAAATGCACATGGTCTGGAAGGATTGATTCGTTGCTATGAGAAGCTGGGCATGGGTGAGCAGGCAGATATGTACCGGGAAGAATTGGAGAAGAGGCAGATGCAGAATGTTTCTGAAGCATAAATCAGAAAGGGAACAAAGGAGCAGAAGGAACTGTTTGCAATGAATGCAGAAGTCTGTGCAGAGCGGTTACACTGCATTTGTGAAGAGAGTACCATTGCGGATAATGAACCCTATAAGAAATTCTTACCGAATATTAACTGGACGAAAGCGCTATACCGTGCTACAATTCTCTATTGAACATGAGAGATACATGGCATTATACATAAATTAACGTACAGAAAGGCAGATTAAGCTATGAAGTGGGAAGATAATGTACGAAAGGTTGTACCCTATGTGGCGGGAGAACAGCCTAAGAACAAGAATGTGATTAAATTAAATACAAATGAATGTCCCTATCCCCCTGCACCCGGTGTGACAAAGCTGGCGCAGGACATGGACTACGACAGATTGAGATTATATCCGGATACCAATGCGACTCCTCTTGTAGATGCTTTGGCGGAATATTACCATGTAAAACCTACGCAGGTATTTGTGGGCGTGGGATCAGATGATGTATTGGCTACGGCCTTTGTGACATTTTTTGATTCAGATAAGCCGATTTTGTTCCCGGATATTACTTATTCTTTCTATGACGTGTGGGCAGATTTATACAGAATACCCTACAAGACATGTCCGCTAAAGGATGACTGGCACATAGATCCGGAGGATTACAAGGTGCCTAACGGCGGTGTGATATTTCCCAATCCCAATGCACCTACCGGGCTGATGGAGGAGCTCAGCACTGTAGAGGAAATTCTGAAAGCCAATCAGGATGTAGTGGTAATTGTAGACGAGGCATATATTGATTTTGGCGGCACCAGCTGTCTGCCCTTACTTGAAAAATATGATAACCTTCTGGTTGTACAGACTTTTTCCAAGTCCAGAGCTATGGCGGGACTGCGAATCGGTTTCTGTATCGGTAGCGAAAAGATGATTCAGTATCTGAATGATGTGAAATTTTCCATCAATTCCTACACCATGAACATGACTTCCCAGGTGCTGGGCGTGGAAGCAGTGAAGGATGATGCTTATTTCAAGGCAACCACACAGAAGATTATAAATACCCGTGAGAGAGTGAAAAAGGAACTGACCGAGATGGGCTTTACCTTCCCGGACTCCAAAACCAATTTTGTTTTCGCATCTCATAAGACAGTGCCTGCAAAGGAAATTTTTGAGGCGCTGCGTGAGCAGAATATTTATGTGCGTTTCTGGAATAAGCCCCGTATCAACAATTCCCTGCGTATCACCATCGGTACGGATCAGGAGATGGATGCAATGCTGCGCTTTTTGAAGGAGTATTTAAAGGAACGATAAGCATTTTAACTTCGGTCAGATGACAGGAGAACAGAGGGCTCCCGCGTTGGAAAAGAAAATGAGTAAGCAGGGAAAGCCTGTTTAGAAATGGAGATATTATGATTAAGAGTATATTAAAAGGTATGGTAATCGGAATTGCTAATATTGTACCCGGAGTCAGTGGCGGCACCATGATGGTGGCTATGGGTATTTATGATAAGCTGATTCATTGTATTACACATTTATTTAAGGAGCTGAAGGAGAGTATTCTGTTTCTTATCCCTATTGCAATCGGTATGGGAATTGCAATCGTACTCAGTGCACTGGGATTGGACTATTTGTTTGAGACAGTTCCGCTGCAGACCAATCTGTTGTTTATCGGTCTGATTCTGGGTGGCCTTCCGGCAATTTGGAAAAATGTAAAAGGTAATAGCATTCGTCCCGGATATATAATTGCTTTTCTGGCGTTCTTCGCGCTGGTTGTATGTATGGCAATTTTGGGCGGCGGCGAGGGCAGCAATGCAGATTTGAGTTTTAGCTTGCAAAATGTACTGATTCTATTTGGTGTAGGTGTAATTGCTTCTGCAAC
>JAZODQ010000008.1:0-1878 GCA_045597105.1 Acetatifactor sp. | reverse complement strand
GTCTTGCTCACCTTCTGTGTCTGATACAGCTGCTGTACTTGATTATAAGCTGATATACGCATTCTGATGCCCCCTTTCCTTTCAAGGTTTGTATTTCTTACTATGTTTATCGGAGTTTTCAGCGAATACTTTAGGGGAATAGAGAAAATTATTTTTCAAATATTTTTCAATTGTTTTCTCCTTTTCTGCAACTGAAAACAACTCCCGTTCTCACAGGAGTTGTTTCATATATCAATTCTTTAAATCAACTTGCTTGCAATATCATCGATACTGCTGATTACCTCACTCTTCTCAAAGGGCTTGGTGATAAACTTTTCTGCTCCGATTTTCAGAGCTTCAATAATCTTTTGCTGCTGACCGGCTGCCGTAATCATTACAGCCTTTGCCTTTGCATCATATTCCATAATCTGCTTCAGTGCACCGATACCATCTAGGTTCGGCATGGTAATATCCAATGTAATGATATCCGGATTGTACTGTTTGTAAGCCTCCACTGCTTCCAAACCGTCAGCCGCTTCAGCCACTACCGCATAGCCTGCTTCTTCCAGAATACTGCGGAGAATCTTCCTGGACATACCGGAGTCATCTACTACTACCACACTGCCCTTGGATGCACCTGCATTACCGGTAGTCACTTCCTTCTTCTGTCTGAAGTCGTAAAGTTCCTGACCCATTTCCACATCAGCATCCACTGCAATCATAAGCTTAATCTCTGCATCTTCGATATAAATGGGCAATGCATAAATGCGACCCTTAATCTGCTGATTCTCATATGCGAAACAAGGTTCCATATCCAGCTCTGTGCCCTTAGCACTCTGCTCAGATGCAAACAAACCACTGTTACAGTTAATAAATTCGCACACTGCATCATAGACATCCGCATCCACTGTTTGAAAATCCTCACCTGCAAATGCAGATGCAATCTTCAGAAATGCACCGCTTGCTTCCTTCTCTGCCAGTGCCAGATAAACAGAATGTGCTCCCACAGTTTTCTGGCCTGCCAGATATTTATACTCCATACCATCCACCGCTTCCATTCTGCCGATATAGAAATCTCTGGATACGAAACGGTTAATGTTACGCAATATCAAACTTGCCAAATCGGTAACATAAGGCTTGGAAGAAAATGCAAAGATAGGAACCAGCGCATCGAAATTGTCACTCTTCAATGCAGCCATATCCGTGTCTGAGAAACCTTTATCCTTCTGGAACGCAGTAAATTCTGTATCCATCTGGGAAATTGTCACCTTACCGGACTCAAGCAACACCTGCAAAAACTGCATATAAGGGTTGCCCTGCTTTTTCAAAAGAGAACCCACCTGCTCATCCGTCAAGAATCCCTTCTCAACCGCAATATCGCCGAAACGCTTATCAAACTGCATCTGCAGCTTATTAATAGTGTCAGTCTGTTCTTCTGTCAACAACCCCTCTGCCACTGCTATCGTTCCCAGTTTTACTCTGACATCCAGCTGCTTGCGTACTGCACTTTTATAATCATCGTAGCTGATGACACCTTTTTCAACCAGGTACTTTCCGAACAATTGACTAAACATATGTAGACCCTCCTTGATGAATTCGTCTTTTGTACCAACTTATATAATATTATAACATTGTCTGTTAATTTATACAATAGAAATAAATTATATGAACAATATTTCTTTTTATTTTTAAGTCACTTGTACAAAAAAGCATTTTCCACAATATTATCAGTTGCAATTCACTCTTTCTTCGACAAATTGCAATATTTTTTTGACTTTTTCACCATATATGCTTATAATAGATATGTTAAGGTACAACATATAGGTATTTCTTTAAAAATAATTTTCGGGGAGGCAAAACAGTGAAAGAACTAATGATTATGTATCACCCTGTAAAAAA
>JAZODQ010000007.1:0-41145 GCA_045597105.1 Acetatifactor sp. | reverse complement strand
CCAAATCTTCTCCCTCTTCAACCTGACCACCCGTGGCATCGTATCCACGATTTTGAGTTTTGATAATCAGAATATTACCTTCTTTGTCAAAAACGTAGCCTGCTGCGGCAACAATATGTGTTGGAAAAGCCATAACAATTATCTCCTTACTTAAAGTATCTTCGAAAAAGAATTGTTTTTGTAATAATTCTTGTAGATACATATCCCTATACCTCAATCATTCGTGAAGGCATTTTTACATCTCCTTTTTACTGACATACAAATAGGTATCTCTCTGGAACTCAAACTGTCCCTGTTCATTTTTAAGATGTTCTAATCCTTTTAAAAATGTCAAAAACTCTATTCTTCTTACCTCCAGAACTTCTCTCACCGGCTTACACACCTGTTGGATATATTCCAGAAATTCTTCCGCAGTATCAAAGCGCAGGGTAATAACATAGGTATGTTTTTCCACACTTGGAAATACCTTCTTCAGTTCCTCGCCCATGCTTTCCGTGCGAATCCTGTGCTTCTCATATTCTATATCCAGTTCTGAGGCATCCTCAAAAAACTCCCGCAATAGCGGTTGAAGATTTTCATAAAACAAAAATCCGCCCCAGGTACAAATTAAGGTACCATTTTCGGATAATGCATTGGCAAATTTGCGGTACAATGCATCCCGGTTTTCGATATAGAATACCACATGATTAAAAAAAATCACGTTATATGGTCCGACTATTGGCATGGTTTCCAAATCGTCCCACACAAAGGAAATCTCATGGTTTGCAAACTGTCCTTCTGCTTTCTGTTCCTGTATATATTCATTGAATGTATCCATGTGAGTATTATGCTTATCTACACAGGTAACTTTTAGATTTTTCGGTAAACGTTCCTGATTACAGCGCCACAAATTTCCCCAGCCGGCACCGGCATCCAATACCTGCATATCCTTCTTAAGATTTGCCACATCAAAGACAAATCGGGACCATCCCCATGGCTCATTTGCATAAAGTCCTAGTCTGCCTGCCTGTTCGTCTGCCCGTTGATTTTTCACAATATTGCCCAGTTCTTTCAGAAAAGAATTGTTATCCACCGTTTCACCCTGACATTCCTTTATTGCCCGGTCTACATGGGCAATCACAGTATTTAGTTGGGCTCTTTTCTTTTCCAACAGACGTTTCTGTTCCGATAACATTTTTTCTCGGCTCACATTTTCATACAGAGTAAGGAATTCCGCAATCTGGTCCAGAGAGAAATCAAGACACTTCATCAACTGGATTTTTTCCAAAGTCCGCACCGCATCCTCACCGTACATACGGTAGCTGTTATCCATGTTGCGCTCCGGCACAAGAAGTCCTTTTCGCTCATAAACCCGCAGAGTTTTGGTAGAAATTCCGGCAAGCTTTGCCAGCCGGCCGATGGTGTAAAGATTTTTCATAATAGGTTTCCTTTCATAAAATAAGGTTCCCGGGAAAGTGTTTTTAGCGTTGTAGATTAATCTTGAATCCATTATAAACCTTTCCCTTAGGGCAAGGTCAAGTGTGATTATAGCAATAATTTTGCTGCCAAATTCACCACCGCGAAAGAAGAGTAGTTTTTGTAAACATTACACTTGGCGACCATCGACTTGAGGAGCTCCACAGCATATTCCCCACCTTGTAATATGAACCGATTTTTGTTATCCTTTACAGAGAAAAGTAGCCTAAGGAGCCTATTAACAAATGAAACGAAATAAAATACCTAAATATAATGTGCGTAGGGAATTAGTCAAGTTGGAATGTCAGGATTGTGGATCTGATTTGGAAATGCTGGATGAAACCTATGCCCATTGTAAATACTGTGGACAAACGTACATAGTGAATGTGCTTTTGGAACGGATACCGGATGCACCCACAGAAAGCGGGACGCCAACAGTAAATCCGCAGACAATAAAGACAGCAACTGTAAAAGAACAAACGATAAAGCCAAAGCCGGCAAAGAATCATTTCCAAGGAATTTGGGAGGCAGTCGGTGTTGTCGCGATAGTAGTGGTGTTGCTTTTGGGCCTGTTCTCCGTATTTAAAGGGGAAGAAGAATCCACCGAATCCGGAAGAAACAGACATATGGGCGATACTTATGTGGAAAACAATAGGGAAAAGGAAGATGACAAAGATTATGTTTCTACAAAGGGCGACCCTATGGAGAAATGGGAGGGCTTTCGTTCGGAGACTATGAAGCAGGCGGTTTATCTGATGTTCGGGAAGCCTGCTGATGAAGTGACAAAAGAAGAATTAGAGAGTATAAAGTATTTCAAAATAGAAGGTTTCTGGGAGAACTGTACTATTTCCTACAGTACAGAGGATTATCGTGAGTATGAGCCGGATTACCGGGAAAAGTTGCCGGATCATAATGGGTCTATTCTTTTTGGCTATAATAAGGCTTTTGAGGAAACCATACAGAAGGTTACCTTCCCATATCCCGAGGAGAGCTTTGCGCTTATCAATGGAGATATCAGGAATTTTACCAATCTGACGTCTATCAGCTTAAGGAACTACAGGGATATGGATTTTTCCGGTATGCCACATTTGACTATGGTGGATTGTGGATCAGATTTGGAAGATATATTGGAAACCAATCTGCCCGTCACCCAGATTGAAGTATTAAGGGTTTCTGATTGTGATTTAGCCGGTCTTGAACGGTTTACATCACTAAAAAAGCTCTTTATTGAAGGAATTGATGAAAATAATATGGAGCAGGTAGTGAAATGTACTACCTTAGATACCTTATTTTGCAATTATTGTTTTGAAACAGCAAGCTATGCCCCGCTTAAGCAGCTGACGGGACTTAAAAGCTTATATATTGATGGCGGATATGATGCCATTAAGGATTTGAGTGTGATTTCATCCTTTACGGAACTGGAGAATCTGAGCATTACCTGTACGGATATTTTGAACATAGGGTTTGTAAAGGATTTGAAGAAGCTGAAAACACTCAGGCTGTCAGAGAACAGTGAGCTGGATGATTTTGAAGGATTGGGAACCTTGCAGGAGTTAGAGTTTTTGGAGCTAAATATAAACGGTTTGAATGGAGGACAACCGGAATATGCGGAAATCGGTAATCTGAAAAACCTGAAGTCCCTGGCGTTACATACCGTTTATAATCTGGACTTTTTATATGAGCTGGAACAGTTGGAAAAACTGGAAGTGCGTCTGACCTTTTATGGTGATTTAATGCTGCCTATTGCGAAAATGAAGAATCTGAAGGAACTGACCCTTGCCCAGGCCAATGCATGGACTATGGATATGGAGGAGTTTGCCGTATTGCAAGAACTGCCGCAGCTTAAAAAGCTTACAATTGATAAGATGCAGTTTGAAGAGCCGGTAGACGAATTGTTTGCAGTGGATGGTCTGGAGGAACTCAGAATTACCAGCTGTGGCTTTGAAATACCTCCTACCAAAATAATTGTGGGTGATAATCTTAAGGTGCTTGATTTGTCAGGTACTTATTTTGGGGATCGCTATAATGGTGGCCCTGAAGATGATCAGGAGGTGCTGAGGCTTTACTGTGAAGCAACTACCCTGGAGAAACTGGATTTATCATACTTTGATGTGACCGATTTGTCTGTTTTGAATAAGCTGACTAATTTAAAGGAGTTATCACTGTATAGCTGTGAGTTGACAAAGATACCGGAGACGACCTTGCAGGGCTGTGAGTTGTTGGAAAAACTGGATATGTCCTATAATCAGATAGCGGACATTAGCTTTGTGAAGAATCTTCCCGGTCTGAAGTTTTTGGAGATTAGAGAGAGCTATGTGGCGGATCTGTCACCATTATTGGCTTGTCCACTGCTACGGTGTGTGGATGTGAGGCAGAATCCTATTGCCGAGAATCCGTTAACTAATGTGGTAGTGATTACGGAATAAGGTATACCCTCTTTATTGGCTCTCAAATTTTTATAATTATTCTTGAGCTCTCCAAGCGCTTGTTGTGTATGTCAAAGTGTGATATTTTGAAGTAGTAACACAAAATGAGTAGTTTAGGAGAGTTAATATGATTTTTTTCCATGTAATTTCAGATGTGCCTAAATACGTGGGGCAACATATTATTTTGGATGACGAACATCCTAATGGTGTACATAAGCGTGTTCATGAGCATATGAGTGTAGTTGAGGATATATATGCAAACCCTGAAAAGTATGAGGGGAAGGAACTGAGTCATGATGTAGATGTTGCGCTTCGGGAGTTGGCGCTTGAGAAAGTCAGAAAAGAGAAGTTTCCCAATTATCCATCCCGCATGGCGTCATTGTATG
Organism: Acetatifactor sp.; assembly: GCA_045597105.1. Classification (GTDB taxonomy): domain Bacteria; phylum Bacillota; class Clostridia; order Lachnospirales; family Lachnospiraceae; genus Acetatifactor. The sequence goes on along the minus strand of JAZODQ010000007.1, from coordinate 36,878 downwards.
TTTCCAAAACATATGAGGAAGCTGAACGATGGGGTGATTTTTTCGCACGAATTGGTCGACCTACTTACGGAATTGCCAAGATAGAAGCCGATGGAAATTGCTACGTTGGAGATGCTTACAAATGCTTTGATGGAACAATTTCAGAGGAAGAAAACCTAAGACTGGCTGAAATATATTGGTTAAACGGTTCTAATGAAGATGGTCATGAGCCGATAATCGAAATCCTCGTAGACGGAGATATAGAGGTTATTGAGATTGTAAAAGAGATCAATGCAAATATTTAAACAGCATCCGACCGCCAAAACGATTTTTCATTGTTTCGGCGGTCGTAAATTGTTTTGGGGGAATTTGAACTGTAGTATAGGGGTAATAGGCAAACCTACTGCTCCGAATCTACATACAACATGGTTAAAAATTCACCGTCTGCACTGTCTTTGGGAACATACAACATGCCATCCCGAAAGGCAATAAATGTTGTTACATAAGCCATATCATACAAAGCTTGCTTCAACGGCAGTTTGCTGATCGGCTTTAGCTGCTTGGGAAGCTTCGCTTGATGAAATGCTCTAATTCCTCTATAGTTTTCCCCGCCTCCCGGTTTTTCTGTATAGCAGAAAAAATCTGCAACATTACTTCTTGTGTAAGCTCCTCCGCCCGGTGTCCGTCACCGCACTTTTTGTATGCCCACTTTAATATCTGTAGAGAGTATTCTTCTGTAATTTCTTCAAACAATTGATTTATCACTTGCAAGTCCTGCCTCCATTTTTCTTTTTAACAGCTGTTCATTTAATAAGTGACAGCATCTGCACAAAGGTTAGGAAAAACGGTAAATTTTTTCGAATAAATATGCTTTTTATATTCTATCTTGAAATTTCACCCTTCGTCAATGTCTAGGGAGATTGTTGCAAGTAATAATAAATGACTATAAAAGGATTTTAACAATCAAAAGGTTGACAAATGTTTACCGCGATGTTAATATTGGGTAAACAGATGTCAACCAATGATCGATTTAGAGTACGGAGGGGATTGTATGAAGCCAAAAGTATTAAATAGTCTCGGAGGCATTGAAATGCCTAAAAAGCGTTCTGATTTGCGAATCAGACTTGGCAGATGCTATTACGGTATGCTAAGAAGATTGATTTGGATTAAAATGGGCCGGTGCTTTGCAAAGGAGAGAAGTGCAGAACCCTTACCATATCAGTACTTTGCCCACGCAACCATCTTGCTGCGTCAACTGAAAGATGTGGATATGTGGCTACAGGAAAATAAAATTATCAATCTGCAAATTGCGGTGAAACAGCTGGACGGCATTATTTTGCGCCCCGGACAGGTGCTCAGCTACTGGAAACTGATTGGCAAACCTACAGCCAGAAAGGGTTATGTGGAAGGAATGATTCTAAAGAATGGCAGCTTCTCACCCGGCGTGGGTGGCGGTTTGTGCCAGCTATCCAATCTGATTTTCTGGATGACTCTGCATACGCCGTTAACAGTGGTGGAACGTCATAGACACGGCTACGATGTGTTTCCCGATTCAAATCGTACACAGCCCTTCGGAAGTGGGGCCACCTGCTTTTATCCCCATGGAGATCTGATGATTAAAAATGATACACAGGATACCTATCAATTGGTAATACATGTGGGAGAGAAGTATCTGGAAGGAGAATGGCGTGTGACCAAGGCGCCGGAGTACCGTTATGAAATCGTGGAGCGGAACCATCGGATGCGCAGCGAGTACTGGGGAGGATACAGCCGCCACAACGAATTGTTTCAGCAAAAGTATGACAGAGAGGGCGTACTTTTGGAGGAGAAGAGTATCATAAAGAATTCGGCGATTATGATGTATTCCCCCTTTTTGGAGTATAAAGTGTAGGCATATCCCCAATGTCTTTTATCTGAATTATTGACACCAATCTACGCATGGTATATTCTTTGTATACAATAGTTTGCAAGTGCTGTTGCCCTGTTGGGAAAGGCAGAAAGGTAGGACGATTGTATGGAAGACAGAGCGAAAAAGATTATCGAAATGTGTCTGTTGGAAAAAGGTGTGAATCCGGTAGATATATTTAAGCATATAGCAAGTATGGATTTCGTGAGAATACACGGACCGGAGCATCATATCCTGGATGGTGCCGCCTTGCTGACCGCATTTTACAATGCAGGCGGGGCGATTGATTTGGAAAAGAGTTTGGAAGAACTGATGAGGCGGGGACTGCAGATGCCCGGTGCTACCTGCGGTATGTGGGGCGTATGCGGTGCTGTAAGTTCCTTGGGTGCAGCCCTTTCCATCATCGATGGCACAGGCCCCTTGTCTACGGATGCTTCCTGGGGAAAGCATATGCTGTTTACCTCAGATGCTTTGAAGCGATTAGCAGAAGTGGGAGGCCCCAGATGCTGCAAGCGGGATGCATACTTAGCTTTTGAAGAAGCTGTCAAATTTATAAATGATAATTATCAGGTGAAGCTGGAATACAGCAGGAGTAACTGTTCTTTTTATGATAGGAATGAGCAATGCTTAAAGACCAAGTGTCCGTTTTATGAGAGGTAAGAAAGATGAAAAAGGTGGCATTTATTTGTGTACATAATTCCTGTAGAAGTCAGATTGCAGAAGCGCTGGGCAAAAAATACCTATCAGGGGTTTGTGAATGTTATTCCGCAGGAACGGAAACCAAACCCCGGATCAATCAGGACGCTGTGAGACTGATGAAAAAACTGTATGACATTGATATGGAGAAAACTCAGTATTCCAAGCTGTTAGCAGACATTCCCGAGCCGGACATAGCCATTTCCATGGGTTGTAATGTGTCCTGCCCCTTCATCGGCAGGGGATTTGATGATAACTGGGGACTGGATGACCCCACAGAAAAGGACGATGAGGAGTTTATAATCGTCATCAGGCAAATCGAGGCTAAGATATTGGCGATGCGTGATGAGATGGTTAAGGGATAGAGGTTCTTATGTGTAAAGAAGGACAGTCAAATGCTGAAAGTGGCATTTGATGTCTTTTTTTCTTGGGGAATGTAGTGTAGAATGTGTGTAGGGATTTGTCGCTAAATATTTGTGGTAATTGCACACAAAAAGTGAAGGTGGAGGAAGGCTTATGAATCTTACAAAAATTACAGAATACCTGGATTCTCTTGTTGCTGAGAGGGGCATCCCTTCAGTGGATTGTATTATTTATAAGGATCATCAAGAGATTTACCGTCATATGAGCGGTACTACAGATGAGAAGTACAGTAAAGGCATTCAGGGAGATGAATTGTACCTGATGTTTTCCATGACGAAGGTGCAGACCATGACTGCGGTGATGCAGTTGATTGAGAAAGGGAAATTATCTCTGGAGGATGAGGTGGGCAAGTATTTGCCTGTTTATCAAAATCTGACAGTGGAAAGGGACGGTAAGGCAGAGCCTTTGACCACGCCCATGAAAATCAAACATTTACTTTCCATGCAGTCCGGCCTGGATTATGATTTGGAGAGACCCGGTATCAAACGTGTGCTACAGGAGAAGGGACAGGCTGCCACTACTGTAGAATTGGTGAATGCCTTTGTGGAGTCCCCTTTAATGTTCGTGCCCGGGGAGCATTATCAGTACAGTCTCAGTCACGATGTGGCAGCAGCTGTGGTAGAAGTGGTATCCGGTATGTCTTTCGGAGAATATTTGAAGCAAAATATCTGGGAACCTTTACATATGGACAGGACTTTCTTTGCGAAGCCCATGAATGATATGGAGAAGCTGGCAACGCAGTTTATTTGTGATGAACAGGGGGCAATCGTACCCATGGAGCCGTCCTGCATTTATCAGCTGTCCGAGAACTATGAAAGCGGCGGAGCCGGATTGGTGAGCTGCACGGAGGACTACGCTGTATTTGCAGATACATTGGCATGTGGCGGTATCAGCAGAGAAGGTGTACGTATCATTCAGCCTGCGTCCATTGAGCTGATGAAGGAGAATCTGCTTTGTGAGGCTTCCATGGAGGAAATCGCACAAAATATGGGACGTGTGGGCTATGGTTACGGCTGTGGTGTACAGGTATTATTATATCCTGAAATATTGCAATCTCCCGCACCTGCAGGAGTGTTCGGATGGGACGGTGCTGCAGGAAGCTGCATTATCATGGATACGAAGTCTAAGCTTTCTTTGGTTTACACCCAGCATGTGCGCAACTGCGGGATGGCATACACGGAGATTCATCCCAAGCTGAGAGACTTTTTGTATGAATAGACCGGACATAAGAGAGAAAGGAATTTACCTGTTAAAAGTGAATGGTTTATAGGGAAAGAGGGAACTGATTATGGAGAAAATGCCGCAGATTGTCGTATTGGACGACGGAAGTAAAATGTGGGAAAACTGTTTTGAGAAATTTGAGGCAATGGTATATTTGCCCAAGTGTGATTTGCTTACGGATGTGATTAATTATGGCTTTATGACGCCTTATCTGCTGGTGTTTGGGGAAAACAAATATACTTTTGAGGGTGCAAAGCAGTTTGCGGACGAAAGCGGACTTGCAGAGATTGCCGCAGACTACGGCGGAAGTGTTGTGTTTATTTATCCCACCAATGAAGGAGGATGGCAGGAGGCACCGGAAGACTTGTTTGCTGCCATTATAGCAGAGACAAAGATCAGCCAGTATTATGAAGACGGTGTGGCTAAAATGCGCGACCGTTTCACCGGCAACTGGGGGGATTTGTATATCAGAGGTGCGCTGCATCGCAGCTATGTGTACGGATTTGGTGCGTCTGCGGATTATATTGCAAAGAATTGCCTGAAGACCATTGAAGGTGATGGGCTGTATGGAAAAGGTGATATCACTCCCGTGGTCTGTATATTGGAAAATTTAAGTGTGGTGCCGGAGCCCAAGAGAAGGGATATTCCCGTGATTTCTATTGGTAACAGTGAAGCAGTAAATCAGGCTCTGAAAGAGGGGCTGGATGCGGTGCTGGTGAAAGAGAAGGCTGATTATCCGGAGGATTTCAAAGCGTTCATTAAAAAATATCGCCGGATGGTGGGTTATTTGAATGAGGAGCCTGATTTGGAAGCAATGGGAATGGCGGTAGAGCCGGACTATTGTATGGTTCCCACTGCATCGGATAACCGCGGTGATGATAAGGATACCCGGGAGCATAAAATCGGATATGTGGCATATTATAATAAAGGTATCATGGATAAGGGCGCTAAGGTGCCACTGGTAATGTGTTTTCATGGAGGTGGTGACTCGGCCATGTGTATGGTTGCCCTGTCCGACTGGCACCTGGTGGTGAATAAATACAATTTCCTGCTGGTAAGTGTGGAAAACCATTTAAACAGTACAGCTACAGAGACCATGACTTTAATGGAGCATCTGAAGGAAAAGTATCCCATCGACAGTGAAAGGATCTATTCCACCGGATTTTCCATGGGTGGATGTAAAACCTGGGATATGTTCCAGGAGTATCCGGAGGTGTTTGCAGCGGTGGCGCCTATGGATGCCACCTTTGATGTAGGTCTGAATTCTTATGGACAGCCTGTGGAAAATATCAATCAGGAGAAGATTTTACCGGTATTTTATGTGGGCGGAGAACAGACGCCACTTCCCGAATTACCTTTTCAGGAAGTGAAATGTATGAATCGTATGGCTTATGTGCTGAAGGTGAATCGGGCTGTAACCAAATATGATGTTAAGTTCGAGGAGAAGGATGCTTGGGTCAATCCGATTTGGGGCATTGACGGAGATATTATCTGTAAAGCCAAGGATGAAAATAGGGGCAGTGTACTTACCATGCATTTGTTTGAAAGTGAAAACGGCTGTTGCTACAGCATCTTTGGTAGTGCCAGTCCTCAGGCACATGAGATGCGCCATTTAAACTGTGAAAATGCGTGGAAATTCTTCAGCAGCTTCCGACGTCTGCCAAACGGTGAAATTGAAGGTGGCAGAATGGAGGATATGGTAAGCTTGTATGGGGGTAGTGCTTTGTAAGTAAAACCAACGTAATGTGCACGATACGATGGTTTATAGTGCGTAGTTTTCTATTGTATAAGCAAGGAGCTTATTTTATAATCATATTATCCGGATTAGGTGAGACGAAACATTTTGTTTGGTATCATAGAGTGGGATATAGTATAAATTTTTTTAGGAGAGGGAAGAAAATGATAAAGATTAGGAATTTTGTACATGACAACGACAATATCAAGATTTTGGAGCAAAAAGGCATATTTACGGTATTTCAGCACAATATTGATATGTCAGTAACACCCAGTAGCGCAGCAACTGCATATTACATGGCGCAGACCAATTGTACCTTGAAGCAGGTTATGGTTGATCTGAAGGACAATGCAATCAGATTAAAACCCGGTGCCATGCAGTTCATGACCGGCAATGTGTCACAGACCACAGGTGTGACCGGAGTAGGTGATATGATGGGTAAGATGCTGAAATCCAAGATGACAGGTGATGCACCCATTAAACCTCTTTATAAAGGAACGGGTCTGGTAGTTTGTGAACCTACATACCGTTACCCCATTATAGAGAATGTTGCAGAATGGGGCGGACTGTGTTGTGATGATGGTATGTTTATTTGCTGTGATGATGAAGTGAAGGATGAGGTACAGGTGCGTACCAACTTTTCTTCTGCATTAGCAGGCGGCGAAGGCTTATTCAATCTGAAGCTTGTAGGAAACGGTTATGCAGTGCTGCAGAGTCGTTGCCCCAGAGAAGAGCTTTATGAGATTATTCTGGAGAATGATTGTATCAAGATTGATGGCAATATGGCTGTATGCTGGTCAGCAGGTTTACAGTTCACCACAGAGCGTTCCGGTAAGTCATTAATCGGCTCCGCTGCTTCCGGTGAAGGTCTGGTAAATGTATATCGCGGCACAGGAAAGATTTTGATGGCACCTAAGTAAAATAATAGCAGTGATTAACAATAAAGGCTTCCTATGATTTTTGCGTCATAGGAAGCCTTTAAATGTTTTTCGACATTTTGTTTAAACATGCCCGGAAAAGTACGGGACATATGGGTTACGGATTAACGATTGTAAATTGGTGAAACAACCGGCTTACCTTCTCTATCCAGTAATGGAGTCAAACCACCTGCATAACCGCTTGCATGAAATACATAGTTCACACCGGTTTCCTTGTCTACCCAGATTTCTGTGATATTCACTGCACCCTGAGAATATACTTTTTCAAATCTTTCGCCTGCCATTTGAGTTCCTCCCTCTATAAAATATGATCCATACAGTAATATATTAAAACATATAATGGAGACCGGAGCAATTCATAAGGAATAGTAAAATAGTCCCATACGAGCCCTGTAAGGTTGCGGCAGAATCGAGAAAGGATTATAATTATTACAGTGGAAAGATGTCGCTGGGGGGCGATTAGGAAGGGTGTAAAACAGCTATTTCATGTACAAAGGAGAGAATGTGTATGGCAAGTGTATTGGTAGCGGATGATGCGATATTTTTGAGGGGAATGGTAAGACGTATGCTGGAAGCACACGGACATACCGTCATAGCAGAGGCCGCAAACGGCAAAGAAGCAGTGGATCAGTATAGGTTGACCAAACCGGATGTGGTTCTTTTGGATATTACCATGCCTGATATGGACGGCATTGAAGCTATGCGATATATCCGCTCAATAGATCCGCAGGCAAAGGTTGTAGTATGTACGGCGCTGGTACATCAGAAGATGATAGAAACTGCAATAGAGAGCGGCGTGGACGGATTCATCGTAAAACCTTTTGATGAAGAAAAATTGGTCAATACCATAGAAAAATTGTGTGGGTCCAACGACTTGCCGGTAATGTTGCCTCCGTCGGATATGGATTATGAAATTGAAGAGGTTGAGAACTTTTTTGTAGAGGAAACTGAAGAAGAGGCAGCATCTCCGGAAGAAACGGAAGTTGCGGAGGAAATGGAATATACGGAAGCCGTGGAAGAAGCAGCAGTTGCGGAAGAGATGGAATACACGGAAACCGTGGAAGAAGCAGCAGTCCCGGAAGAGATGGAATACACGGAAGTCGCAGAAGAAGCAGCAGTTGCGGAAGAGATGGAATACACGGAAACCGTGGAAGAAGCAGCAGTTCCGGAAGAGATGGAATACACGGAAACCGTGGAAGAAGCAGTAGTTGCGGAAGAGATGGAATACACGGAGACTGTGGAAGAAGCAGCAGTTGCGGAAGAAATGGAATACACGGAGACCGTGGAAGAAGCAGCAGTTCCGGAGGAAATGGAATACGCGGAAGCTGTAGAAGAATCAGAAATTGCGGAAGAGATGGAATACACGGAAGCCAAAGCAAAAGAGAGAGAGAGAGATCTTGCAGAGGTAGCTCAAAAAATGATGTCCAGAAAAGCATATATGAAGAAGTGGCGTAATTTAACAGATCAAGAAGTGGAAGAAGAGTTACAACAGATTTCTTATGAGATATCATTGATTGAAAGAATAGGTGGTTGAACGATCCACCGGGGAGAGTGCATGAGGTTGCGACGGGCCCGTTGAAAGGATGATAACTACAGCGGAAGGAGAGTCGTCGGGAGCAATTAGAAGGGTATATAAACAGCAAGAGACAGATACAAAGGAGATGTAAGTATGGCAAAAGTATTGGTGGCGGATGATGCGATGTTTTTGAGGGGAATGGTAAGGCGTATGCTGGAACCACACGGACATACCATTATAGCAGAGGCCGCAAACGGCAAAGAAGCAGTGGATCAGTTCCTGCTGACCAAACCGGATGTAGTGATTCTGGATATTACCATGCCGGATATGGATGGAATTGAAGCCATGCGATATATCCGCTCAATAGACCCGAAGGCTAAGATTGTAGTTTGCACGGCGCTGGTACATCAGAAGATGGTGGAGACTGCCATAGAGAACGGTGTGGACGGTTTTATAGTGAAGCCTTTTGATGAAGAACGTCTGGTAAAAATTGTAGAAAGAGTGTGCGGATAAATTATTTATCCCTTTATCACACTAATTTAATAAATCATATTGACAAATGAAAAAAAATAATATATAAATTTTCTTGGAATGAATCTAGGAATCAGAGTCTTTCCGAAGCGATTATTACGGACCACTCCTTAAGGAGTCGAGGCCATACGGACAGCCGGGTCCACTGCCGATTGGCGGCTTGCCGCCTTATTGATTGAGTTAAAAGCTCAAATTTTATAAGTTGGTTACTTTATAACCGAAATGCGTATTTACGCAAACTTGTGAAACGGTCAATAAGAGTAGTAAAAGTATTGTTGCTATATAGACTCTGTGAATCCTACATATCCAACCCTTTACTTTCACCGGGAGAAGTGTATTCCCGATATATTTTTCGGTATTTGTTTAAACGGCATCGAGGAAAGTCGGCTAACTACTGATTTGATGTGCACCGCAATAATGTGAAGGGAATTGTTAATATTTGATTTGGATGATGAACGCAAGTTGTGTAATACAGCTTGCGTCTTTTGTTTTGAGGGAGGAAAAGAGGATGTTGAATCAAAACGATGCCCCTATTTATGAAGCGTTGCAGACTTTTCGTCAGATGAGAGTGGTTCCATTTGATGTGCCGGGGCACAAACACGGAAGAGGAAATCCTGAGCTTACAGCTTTTTTGGGAGAGCAGTGTGTCAGCATAGATGTAAATAGTATGAAACCTTTGGATAATTTGTGTCATCCCGTATCGGTGATACAGGAAGCGGAGATGCTGGCAGCAGAAGCATTTGGCGCGGCCCACGCTTTTCTCATGGTGGGTGGTACTACCAGCTCCGTGCAAAGTATGGTGCTTTCTACCTGTAAAAGAGGTGACAAGATTATCCTGCCCCGTAATGTGCATAGAAGTGTGATTAATGCTCTGGTGCTTTGCGGAGCAGTACCTGTGTATGTAAATCCTGAGGTGGATTGCAGACTGGGTATTTCTCTGGGCATGCAGCGGGAGCAGGTGGCCAAGGCGATTGCGGAGCATCCGGACGCTGTGGCAGTGCTTGTAAACAATCCCACCTATTACGGTATCTGCAGCGATATCAGAGCGATTGTAAAGATGGCTCATGATGCGGGAATGTACTGTCTGGCAGATGAGGCTCACGGAACACATTTTTATTTCGGGGATCGCATGCCTGTGTCTGCTATGGCAGCCGGTGCGGATATGGCGGCAGTATCCATGCACAAAAGCGGCGGAAGCCTGACCCAGTCCAGTTTGTTACTCATCGGTCCCAATATGAATGTGGGTCATGTAAGGCAGATTATCAATCTGACCCAGACTACCTCCGGCAGTTATCTGCTCATGTCCAGCTTGGATATCAGCAGACGTAATCTGGCACTTCGCGGCAGAGAAGTGTTTGCCAAGGTAATTGATATGGCAGAATACGCCCGCGAGGAAATCAATGCTATCGGTGGCTATTATGCCTTTGGTAAGGAATTGGTGAATGGCAATTCTATTTATGATTTCGACCCTACCAAGCTTAGCGTACATACCAGGGATATTGGTTTGGCGGGCATCGAAGTATATGATATTTTGCGTGATGAGTACGATATCCAGATTGAGTTCGGTGATATCGGGAATATATTGGCTTACCTGTCTATCGGAGACCGCCCTCAGGAGCTGGAGAGACTGGTGAGTGCTCTGGCAGAAATACGCCGCAGATACCAGACCGATGGTAGCGGATTGCTCAGTCAGGAGTATATCGATCCTGAAGTGGTCATGAGTCCCCAGGAAGCTTTTTATGCAAAGAAAAGAAGTGTTCCCCTGCAGGAAAGTGCAGGACTGGTATGTAGCGAGTTTGTCATGTGCTATCCTCCGGGAATACCGATCTTGGCACCCGGTGAGCGCATTACGGCGGAGATATTGGATTACATCGCCTATGCCAAGGTTAAGGGATGTTCCATGACCGGTCCTGAAGACCCGGAAATATTAAATATCAACGTGTTGGAATAAGGAGGAGCAAGTATTGGAACTGTGGTTTAGTGAATATCATGCCCCGGATGTGAAGCACAGCCTGCGTGTGAACAGGCATTTATATTCAAAGAAGAGTGATTTTCAGCAGATAGACATTTTGGACACGCCGGAATTTGGCAAGGTGCTGGCCTTGGATGGCAATGTAATGCTGACGGAGCGAGATGAATTTATATATGACGAAATGATTACCCATGTACCCATGTCTGTGCATCCTAATGTGCAGGATGTGCTGGTGATAGGCGCCGGAGACGGGGGCGTAGTAAAGGAATTGGCGAGATATGACAATATCAGGCGTATCGATCTGGTGGAAATGGACCCTCAGGTAGTGGAAGCCTGCCGTACCTATCTGCCGGAAAATGCCTGCAGGCTGGATGACAGCAGAGTACATATTTACTTTGATAATGCCCTGCGTTTTATCAGACGTTGCACAGATGAATATGATTTGATTATTGTGGATTCCAACGATCCCTTCGGACCTTCGGAAGGATATTTTACAAGGGAGTTTTACGGTATTTGCTATAACGCCCTCCATGAGGACGGTATTATGGTGAATCAGCAGGGAAGTCCTTTTTACAAGCATGATGCAGAAGCTATGCAAAGGAGCCACAAGCGCATTGTGAACACCTTCCCCATCAGCCGTGTGTATCAGGCACACATTCCTACTTACGCAGCAGGCTACTGGCTCTTTGGCTTTGCCAGCAAGAAGTATCATCCCATTGATGATTTTGACTGCGGTAAGTGGCTGGGACTGAATTTAAAGACCAAGTATTACACCACAAAGCTGCATGTAGGTGCTTTTTACCTGCCTGCATATCTGGAAAAAATGCTGGAGGAGGTTGAATAGGATGCTGGAGAGAAATGTTGAGAATTTCATCGGCTGTGACTGTGATTATGATGAGGCTGAAATTGTACTGTTTGGTGCACCCTTTGATTCTACCACAAGCTTTCGCCCGGGAGCCAGATTCGGCAGTGCGGCCATGAGGCATGAAAGTTTCGGATTGGAAACCTACAGCCCTTATCAGGATAAGGATTTGACAGATTGTAAAGTATTTGACAGTGGTGATTTGGAGCTTTGTTTCGGAAGTGCGGAAAGTGCACTGGCAGATATCCGGGAGAGGGCGACGCAGATTCTGGAGGATGGGAAGTTACCCCTACTAATCGGGGGAGAACATCTGGTGACACTGGGAGCCCTTCGAGGGGTTTGCAAGCATTATCCGGATGTACATATCATACATTTTGATGCCCATGCAGACTTGCGGGAGGATTATTTGGGAGCCCGGTTAAGTCATGCCTGTGTAATGCGGCGGGCTCATGAGTTGGTGGGTGACGGACGGATTCACCAGTTTTGTATCAGAAGCGGGGAACGTGCTGAGTTTGGGTTTGCAAAGGAGCACACGGATATGCATCCCTTTGATTTTGACGGGCTGGCACAGCTGGTAGAGAAGCTGAAAGCAACGGGAGTACCGGTGTACTTCACCATTGATTTGGACTGTCTGGACCCGGCAGTATTTCCGGGAACGGGTACACCGGAAGCAGGAGGAGTGACCTTTCCTCAGTTGCTGGAAGCAATTTTGCAGGTGTGCAGAACCAATGTGGTAGGGGCTGATGTGAATGAACTGGCCCCCATGCTGGACCAAAGCGGTGTGTCCACAGCCACGGCATGTAAGGTGCTGCGGGAGCTTTTGCTGGCACTGCAAAAATAGTAAACATGTTGAGATGACGGAAACTTGTGCAAGTCAAATAGTGGAGATAAAGGAGAGAAAAGAAATGAGTAGAGTATTAGTAATCGGATGCGGTGGAGTGGCATCTGTGGCTATAAGAAAATGTTGTCAGGTAAGTGAAGTGTTCACAGAGCTTTGTATCGCCAGCAGAACCAAGGAAAAATGTGATAAGCTGGCGGCGGAGCTTTCGGGTAAGACCGCTACCAAAATCACCACTGCTCAGGTGGATGCGGATGATGTGCAGCAGGTAATTGACTTAATTAACGCATATCAGCCGGATCTGGTGATGAATATCGCATTGCCTTATCAGGATCTGACCATTATGGATGCCTGCCTGGCATGTGGTGTGAATTATATGGACACCGCCAACTATGAGCCTGAGGATACAGATGATCCTGAGTGGCGTGCTATATACGAAAAGCGTTGTCAAGAACAGGGATTTTCGGCATATTTTGATTACAGCTGGCAATGGGCATACCGTGAAAAGTTTGAAAAAGCAGGACTTACCGCACTTCTTGGCTGCGGTTTTGACCCCGGTGTGACCCAGGCTTACTGTGCGTATGCCAAAAAGCATGAATTCGATACCATCGATACCATTGACATTTTGGACTGTAATGGCGGTGACCACGGTTATCCCTTTGCCACCAACTTTAATCCGGAGGTAAACTTACGTGAAGTTTCTGCACCGGGAAGCTATTGGGAGGACGGTCACTGGGTAGAAATCCCGGCCATGAGTATTAAGAGAGAGTATGATTTTGATTGCGTAGGCATGAAGGATATGTATCTGCTGCATCATGAGGAAATCGAGTCTCTGGCACTGAATATCCCTGAGGTAAAGCGTATCCGTTTGTTTATGACCTTTGGACAAAGGTATTTAACTCATATGAAATGTCTGGAAAATGTGGGTATGCTTTCTACTACTCCTATAGAGTTTGAAGGACATGAAATCGTACCCATTAAGTTCCTGAAAGCATTACTGCCCGATCCTGCCAGCCTGGGTCCCCGTACTCACGGCAAGACCAATATCGGATGTATTTTTACCGGTAAAAAGGATGGCAAGGACAAGACCTATTATATTTACAACGTGTGTGATCATCAGGAATGCTATCGGGAGGTGGAGAGTCAGGCAATCAGCTATACCACAGGTGTGCCTGCTATGTGCGGTGCGCTGATGCTGCTTACCGGTAAGTGGAACAAGGCGGGTGTGTATACCGTGGAAGAGTTTGATCCCGATCCCTTCCTGGATGCTCTGGATAGGTACGGTCTTCCCTGTAAGGAAAATCATAGTCCCGTACTGGTGGACTAATGGAGAGGGGTACAGATACCCGTCCGGCCTTTGGAGCTTTGGAGGGACAAGAACCGGGAGCGCTTTTTCAGGCGTTACCCACCCCCTGCTATGTGATAGAGGAGAGAAAGCTGCAGGAGAACGGTAAAGTACTGGCCGCGGTGGCTGAACGTACCGGCTGTAAAATCTTACTGGCTCAGAAGGCTTTTTCCAATTATGATTTATATCCTGTGCTGGCTCCGTATCTGGCGGGTACGGAGGCAAGCGGTTTGTTTGAAGCGAGACTGGGCGCAGAAGAGATGCCGGATGGGGAAGTGCATGTATTCTGCGCAGCATATCGCGAGGATGAATTTGAAGAGTTACTGAAATACGCTGACCATATCGTGTTCAATTCCCCTTATCAGTTGCAAAAGTTCGGCTTTCGGGCTAAGCAGGCAGGAAAGAGCATAGGGCTGCGTGTGAATCCACAGTGTTCTACCCAGGAGGGACATGAAATTTATGACCCTTGTGCTCCGGGAAGTCGTCTGGGCACCACCAGAGAGATGTGGGATAGGTCCATGACCAATGAGTTGGTGGAGATATTGGATGGTCTGCATTTTCATACATTATGTGAGCAGGATGCAGATGCACTGGAAATCACTTTGCAGGCAGTGGAGGAAAACTTTGGAGATATCCTGCCGCAGATGAAATGGCTGAATATGGGAGGAGGACACCATATCACCCGACCCGGGTATGATATGGAATGTCTGGAACGTTGCATCAGGTATGTCAAGGAAAAGTGGAATCTGGAAATATATTTAGAACCCGGTGAGGCTGTGGCGCTGAATGCAGGTTATTTGGCCTGTAGGGTGCTAGATATCGTACAAAACGGGGAAGTACGTATTGCCATACTGGATGCCAGTGCAGCCTGTCATATGCCGGATGTGATTGAGATGCCTTACATGCCGCCTTTGTATCTGGCAGAGGAGGCAGGAAAAGTGGACCACGCAGTGACCGCAGATGCTGTGCAGGCAGAGGATGAAACGAAGATGGACGGAACGTCTGTATACACCTACCGTCTGGCGGGACCAACCTGCCTTGCAGGAGATGTGATTGGGGACTATTGTTTCCCGGCAGAGTTAAAAGCGGGAGATCTGCTCCTTTTTGGAGACATGGCCATTTATACCACCTGCAAAAATAATACCTTTAACGGCATGCCCCTGCCGAATATCTGGAAAAGAAGCAGGGATGGGGAACTTGTGCAATTGACGGATTTTGGGTATACTGATTTTAAGATGAGATTGGGCAGCAGGAAAAGCGAAAGCGCTCATATGTAGGCAGCAAATTGCTTTCAGTAGGACAGCCAGATTACAAAGGAGAAGTCAGACATGAAAATCACGATTGTAGACGGACAGGGCGGAAAAATAGGAAAGAGCGTCATTGAGCAGATGGTGAAGCAGCATCCGGAGTTGGAGCTGTATGCCATCGGAACCAACAGCATCGCTACCTCCACCATGATGAAGGCAGGAGCCACTTATGGTGCAACGGGTGAGAATCCCTGCATCGTCAATGCGGCGGACTCCGATATTATCATCGGGCCCATAGGGATTGTATTTGCCAATGCGCTGTTGGGTGAGATTACACCGGCCATTGCCACAGCAATCGGCGCAAGCAAGGCTTTTAAAATATTGATTCCTACAAACCGTTGCAATCATATGGTAGTAGGTTGTGCGGATACAGGACTTTCCGAATATATCCGCCAGGTATGCGAAAAAATAGACTCTATGCTGTAAAGCGTAGAGTCTGTTTTTTCGCATGTGATTAGGGTGTCAAAAGGTGGTTTTAAAATTAGATAAAGGCAAAATGCACGAAAAATATAAACGCAAACAACTGCAACGTGCTGACAAACTAACCGGTAACTGTGACTAAAGCCTCTCAGCAAAGGCTTCGAGCCTAGTCTTCGTAACCGGTGGATTTTGTCAGTCACTAAAAACGCAGTTTAGGCGTTTGCTTATTATATTTTTTGTGAATTTTGCCATACTACACTTTGAAAATCACCTTTTGACACCCTAGTCACTATAGAAAATTCAGTGAGTTTAGTGCCGGAGTTTAGGGGCGGGACGGATTTGCCTTATTTTTCGTCCAACAAATGATTTTTCTTTAATGCAAAGATAATGGCAGGAATTAAAATTAGCTGTACAATGATGCCGGGAACGGCATTCAAAACGGCCTCTGCAGCAAATATTTCCCAGGTAAAGGGATTGCCCAGAATCTGATACAGTACGAAGCTTACAATGCCCCAGATTACACGTCCTGCAACCATGGAAGTAATCAGTGAGATATAGATGCCGAATTTCCGATTCTTAAATCGGGAGTACATCAGCCCGGCGGTCACACCATAGGTAGCCAGCTCAAAGGCCATTCCCACAGCAGTGGGCATTAATTTCGGCATTCCAAGCAGCAGACTTCGCAGAAGTGGCAGGATAAAGCCCACAGCCAGACCGTAAGGACCGCCGCATACAAAACCGCAGAGAAGCACGGGAATATGCATGGGAAGCAGCATATTTCCCACTTGAGGAACCTGACCCGTGATAAAAGGCAGTATAATGCCAAGTGCGATAAAAAGTGCGGATAGTGTCAGTTTCTTTGTGTTACTCATTTGTATATATCTCCTTTTGTACGTATTTTTGGACAAAAAAATAGAAAGCCGGTGCGTCTTCTGGGACTACGCTACAACCTTCCTGGTTTGATTTGGTCTCTATAAATAGGGGTGGTCTATGATAGCGGTGTGCTACCGTTCCAAAAAAATAAATGCCTCGTAAAGGCGTGCTGTCTCTAGGGAAACAGGATGTCAGCTTCGGCTGACGGTTGTGTTTATTATATAGGTGGCAGCGATTTTTGTCAATGAATTGGTATAGGTTTGTATCGGTTCATTCTTTGCAAATCCGCGCATATGTGTCATAATGGGGGATATGTATCGGCGGGTTTACCAATGGTCGATAGGATTGAAACTTGCACCCGATCCAAATGACATTGTCGGGGCAAGAATGGAGGTTTACATGAAAGTATATGATATTTCCCAGGAAGTATTCGGATGTAAGGTTTACCCTGGTGACCCTGCACCTCAAAAAGAAATCATACATAGAATGACGGAGGGAAGCTTATATAATTTAACTGCTTTCAGTATGTGTGCACATAACGGAACCCATGTGGATGCCCCCTTTCATTTTTACAAAGAGGGTAAGACGATGGAAGAAATAGACTTGGATAAATTTGTGGGAATGGCATACGTGGCAGAGCATAAGGGAGAGATTTCTGCAGAAGATGCCATGAATATACTGGTAAAGGCCAGAGCGGCAGATGTGAGAGCCGTAAAGAGAATTTTGATCAAAGGCGATGCAGTGCTTACCCTGGAGGCAGCAAAAGTATTTGTGGAGGCCGGAATCTTACTTTTTGGCAATGAATCACAGACAGTAGGACCGGAGGATGCGCCCATGGAGATGCACCTTTTCCTGCTGGGCAAGGAGGTAGTATTACTGGAAGGTATCCGATTGGCAAAAGTGCCTGAGGGGACCTATCTGCTGAATGCGGCCCCCTTAAATCTGGCAGGTATGGACGGAGCCCCCTGCAGAGCGGTTCTAATAGAACTGTAAAGAGAATAGTAAACAAAGTTATTTAAAAACATCAAACCTGCTGTCCCAGTTCTTTTCCTCAAAGAATGCGCAGGTCTTTAAATCGTTTAAATTAGAGGCGATATCCCTCTTGCCAAGCAGATGTACATCGCAGTAGTCCAGCAGATATACCATATCCTCAGCCAGTACTGCATGGTTGGGGCAGGGACCTCTGCGGACTTTGAAATCGCTTGAGGGTTCCACATTGTTTTCGTGGATATGTATGTTTAAATGATCTTCCAGACCCAATCTTTTGTAGATTTCCCGGGCTGCCAGGTAAGTGTATGCCATGGCGGGAGGATTGGTCCAGTCTTCGCCGTTATGCCCTGCGATAATGAACAGATGACGCTCCTGCGATGCCACGAGAGCGGCCAGGAAATGCTGGTCAAAGGGCAGCTGCAGGGGAGAGGTGAAGCGGCGGAAGGTTTCATTGAACCAGTGGCGCTCGCTGTCACACTGCAGTACCTCCAGCGGTTCGTTTTTGGTCATGGTATACATACTGGTTCCCTTCTGGAAGTATCCTACAGAGGATAAATCATAGGTTTTGCCCTCAGAAGGGAAGCGGAAGCTTGCCATGCCGCCTGCACCGGAGCAGGTAGGTACTACTACTTTGATACGTTCGTCAAAGGCGCCTGCTACAGCGGTTGCCTTACCAAATCTGGATACACCTGCCAAAATATTGTTTACGGAATCTATATGAAGTTCTTCACCCAGTCCGGCTTCTAAAGCATCAATGATTTTACCTGCACCCCAGCCCCAGGCCATAAGTGCGCCGGTTTGCTGCTCACAGATATCACCATAGGGATAGAGCTGATAAAACACACCGTCCCGGCTTAAATTATCTGCGGCAATGTCACCCGGCTTCCAGGAGATGGCAGCATAGCCTCTGGACGCTGCATAATCTGCATTGGGCGTAGAGCCGCCCATCCAACACATTTCGGAATATACCGGATATGGTGTAGAGGGTTGTTCCGCCATGGGGAGTGTGATGATGATGGGAAAGCTATCCCTTCCGATGCTGTTTGTCACCTGAATGGTGCCATTTATCTTTCGAACCTGAAAAGGAACGCTACTGCCCGGATAGGTTTCATCCAAAGTAACTTCTGTCACAACAGGAGCTTCCAGAGTATAGGTCAGTGTTTCGCCGGAGGTATCCGGCATAGGACCATACATATAATACGTGTATAAGTCATGAATAATATGTTTATGAGACTCCCAGTTTTCTAAAAGCTGCGCTGTATCGTAGATTTTGTCTGCTTCCTCCGGGGATTGCCAGGCCTCCCAAAAGGAGGGCAGTGTTTCTACAAGGGGTAAGCTCTCGGGAGCAGTATATTTGGTCTCAGTCATTTTAAAAGCTTCCTTTCTGTTTTCTTTGGTATATTTCTTACGTGCAACTTACAAAACAGGCACAACGCGTTCTTCCTAAATTTTATCAAAAACCACTTTAGCCTACAATACGGAAACTACAGAAAAACTGTGTTTACAATATTTCTATGCAAGTAATTACAATTGTGATAAAATACAGATGTTGTGAAACAAAAGAGAACGATTATTAATTACATAATTTGAATATTTATCCTATGAAGAAAGGCAGGAAATCAGCATGAATAATGCAAAAATTGAGAATCTGTATACATTAGAGGAGAGTATTGCAGGAGAATACTTGGCACAGTTTACTTACCCTTGGGAGGCACTGAAGGGTATCAGTGATTATATTAAGGAGTTGGGGCCCACATTGGATCCTGAAATTTATGAGCAGAGAGGCGAAAATATCTGGGTGGCAAAGAATGCAACAGTAGCGCCTACAGCATCCTTAAACGGTCCTTTGATTATTGATGAGAAGGCAGAAATCAGACATTGTGCTTTTGTACGCGGCAGCGCCATCGTAGGTAAGGGCTCTGTAGTAGGTAACTCTACAGAGCTGAAGAATGTTATTTTATTTAACAGCGTGCAGGTGCCTCATTACAATTATGTGGGTGATTCCGTTCTGGGCTACAAGTCTCACATGGGTGCAGGTTCTATCACTTCTAATGTGAAGTCCGACAAGACCTTGGTAGTGGTGAAGGATTGTTATGATACCAAGGAAGAGATTGAGACAGGTCTGAAAAAGATGGGAGCAATGCTGGGTGATTATGTGGAGGTAGGATGCAATTCCGTATTGAATCCCGGTACCGTAATCGGTAAAAATACCAATATTTACCCTCTGTCCAGAGTACGTGGCGTCATTCCTGCAGAGCATGTATTTAAAGAAAAGGATAATGTGATTTTAAAGAATAAATAATAAGAGTGGGCTGTCTTATCCTTATGCACAGGCTGTGCCCGGAAAAGAGAGCCGGATATGTTGGATGAAATAAGTATGAATGATTTGATTTTTGATACCCATGCACACTATGATGATGAGGCATTTGATGAGGACCGGGAGGAGTTGCTTAAGTCCCTGCCTCTGCAAGGCGTGGGTAAGGTGGTAAACATAGCAGCCTCCGTAGGTTCTGACCGCAGGATAGTGGAGCTGATGGAGAAGTATGATTTTATATACGGTGCTATCGGCGTACATCCAGGTGATGCAGCCAAAATGGACGAAGTCTATTTTGAACAGATAAAGAAGCATTGTTTTCATGAAAAATGTGTGGCAGTGGGTGAAATCGGTCTGGACTATTACTGGCCGGAGCCGGATGCACAGATACAGAAGGTTTGGTTTGCTCGTCAGCTGGAGCTGGCACAGGAGGTGGGAAAGCCCGTGGTCATCCATTCCAGGGATGCAGCCAAGGACACCGTGGATATGATGAATGCGCACAAAGCAGGAGAAATCGGCGGTGTGGTGCATTGCTATTCTTATACGAAGGAAACTGCAAGACAGTTTTTGGACATGGACTTTTACTTCGGTATCGGTGGTGTAGTCACCTTTAAAAACAGCAAAAAGCTGAAAGAAGCAGTGGAGTACATTCCCATGGACAAGATTGTTCTGGAAACAGACTGTCCCTATTTGTCACCGGACCCTTTCAGAGGCAAACGGAATTCCTCTTTGCATCTGACCTATGTGGTAGATGCCATAGCGGAGCTGAAGCAGTTATCTGCAGATGAGGTACGCAGATATACCTGGGAGAATGCCCATCGATTATATAGGATGTCTTTATAACGAAACTTCGGCTGAAAGAACAGGTTGGGAATGAAGTGGAAACGTGACAAGACATTACACCCCGTGTTCAATACAAAAGAAAATAGAAAAGAAGGCGAAAGTATGGAGAATGCACTTTTCTCCAAGAAGGATTTAAGAAAATTAATTATTCCCCTGATATTGGAGCAGACCCTTGCCATTACAGTGGGTATGGTAGATACCATGATGATTTCCTCTGTGGGGGAGGCTGCGGTATCGGGCGTATCATTGATTGATATGGTGAACAACTGGATTATCAGCATTCTGGCTGCTCTTGCAACAGGTGGCGCGGTGGTGGTATCCCAGTTTATCGGTGCGGGCAGAAAGGCAGAGGCCTGCAAGTCCGTGAAACAGCTGATTTATACCTCGGCAGGGATCACTCTGGTAGTAACTCTGCTTGTGATGCTATTACACAAAGGGCTGATTCGGCTTTTCTTCGGTGCCATTGAACAGGATGTGTTTGACAGTGCGGTGATTTATTTGCTGATATCTGCCCTGTCCTTCCCTTTTTTGGCGGTGTACAATGCCTGTGCGGCACTGTTTCGCTCTATCGGGAATTCCAAGGTGACGCTGAAGGTATCTTTGTTGATGAATATGATCAATATAGTCGGTAATGCCCTGTGTATTTACGGTTTACGGATGGGAGTGGCCGGTGCGGCTGTGCCCACACTGGTGTCCCGTATGGTGGCAGCGGTAGTGTTATATTGGTTGTTGAAGAATCCGAATAATATGATTTATATTACCCGGGAACGGTTCCGGCCGGATATGGAGATTATCAAAAAGATTCTTTATATCGGTATTCCCAGCGGTGTGGAAAACGGTATTTTCCAGCTGGGGCGTGTGCTGGTGGTCAGTATCATCGCAGGCTTTGGTACAGTGCAGATTGCAGCCAATGGTGTAGCCAACAGTCTGGACGCCATGGGCTGTATCATAGGAGGCGCTATGGGCCTTGCCATGATAACGGTTATCGGCAGGTGCGTAGGAGCCGGTGACTGGCAGCAGGTAAAATATTATACCAGGAAGCTGATGGTATTTACTTATGTGTCCACAGCCATTGTGAACTCTATCATATTACTGAGTCTGCCATGGGTATTACAGTTATACGGCCTGAGTCCGGAGACTACGGAGTTGACCTACAAGCTGGTAATGATACACAATGGCATGGCGATTCTGCTCTGGCCGGCGGCATTTGTATTACCGAATATGCTGCGTGCCTGCAATGATGTACGGTTCACCATGGTGGTATCCGTTTTTTCCATGGTCACTTTCCGTATAGGCTTAAGCTTTGTGATAGGTGTGCATATGGGCTATGGAGCAATCGGTGTCTGGTATGCCATGGTGTTGGATTGGATATTTAGAAGCATTTGTTTTGTACTGCGTTATTTGTCCGGAATCTACCGGAAAAAGGCAGTGATGTAATGTTCGGGATTTAGTGAGAGAAACAATTTCTGTATATAGGGAATTGTTTCTCTTTTTTGCTGTTCTTGACCTGTATCAGCCTGTATTTTCTATAGTAATTTAATGTATAAGTAAAATTTTTAATGTTTTTCGTTAAAAAAGTGTTGACAAAAGATAAAACTCATATTATACTGCATTTAACGATAAACATTAAAAACTTATTTTTTATCGTTCGCTTTCTTGCAAGAGTGATTTGTAACCAATAAATAATATGAATGAAATGGAGAGATAACATTATGAAAGAACAAGCAATTAAAAAAATTAACAAGATCGGTAAAATCAGTGGAATCATTACATTGATCTGTAAGATTCTGATAGGTATGGGAATGGGCATTTTGCTATTAGCTGCAGTCCTGCTTTTTGTCATTCCGAAAGGAAGCATTCAATTTGGCGCTACTGAAAAAACGGTAATAGAAGTGGATATTGAGAAATTAGGACAGACTATAACCGAGGCAGATGCAGAAATGATAAAGGCAGAATTGGAGTCCGGGACAGCAGGAATAGAATTGAATGGAGATTCTGTCAATCCTGAGAATATAGAGGTTATTGATAATATTATCCGAGTTGGAGATGAAGAACAGGTATTTTCCGTGGATATGCATGATCTGGGATGGTTGGTATTATTGTTGCTGCTGATGCTGGCGTTGGTTATGGTTACTTTATTCTTTATCGGATCACTGTGCAAGGCATTCCGTGATTGCCAGTCACCTTTTGAAGAGAATGTTATTCAGAAGATGCAGAAATTTGCATATGCTTTAATCCCCTGGACCTTTGCTTCTTCTATGATTGATTCTATCGGAAACAGTTTTATTTCAGGATATCCGGAAGTTACTTTTACCTTAGATATGGGAATGATTTTGATTGTACTGGTGGTATTCCTGTTAACATACATTTTCAAGTATGGTGCTGTGTTGCAGCAGGAGTCTGATGAAACATTATAGGATATTGTGAGTATGGATTATGCAGTGGCGCCAGCGCTGCATGCACGGAGGTGTATATGGGCAAGATAATATTAAGATTAGACAGAGTAATGGCTGACCGGAAGATTAGTTTGAATGAGTTATCTGAAAAGGTGGGCGTATCCAATGTGAATTTATCGAAGATGAAAACAGGCAAAATCAGTGCCATCCGTTTTTCTACACTGGAAGCAATTTGTGATGTGCTGAGCTGCCAACCCGGGGATATTTTAGAATACGACCCTGATGCAAGTGAAGAATAGAATATTGAGACTGAAAGGCTCCGCCGTGTGTAATGCAGGCGGAGTTTTTTTAATAATAGGATTACGAAATCTCGCAAGTGCAGCGGTCAGGCTTAAGGTTTTCCTAACTTATCTTAAGAATTCTATAAGAAAAATCCACTATAAATCTTTATCGAATTTCGATAAAAATATATTGACCCACAACAAACCAGGTGCTATATTTGAGGCAAGTGGTGCACACACGGACTACATTTGACAAAGCAAAAGAGAGGTATGAAATGAGCGAAAAGACATTATCAGCACGTAAAAAGCGTATGACCAGAGGGACTAAGTATTTACTTGACTTTATGTTTTGGGGAGGTATTGTGGTGACCCTGACATTGCCGGTCAGTTTACGTTGGATTGGCAATTACCTGGACAGAGTGCGGGAGAATTATCCGGCAGCATTGGTGGTCTATTTCATACTGGGCATATTTGCAGTGCTTTTAATCAATGAGCTTCGTAGAATTTTTCATACGGTTTTGCAGGAGAATTGTTTTGTGGAGGAAAATGTAGCCAGCCTGCGCAAGATGGGTAATATCAGCTTCATTATTGCAGCATTTTCTCTGGTGAGATGTTTTTTCTATATGACCATGGCCATGGCGGTAGTGATACTGGTCTTTGTGGTGGCAGGACTTTTCAGCAAGGTACTGGCACTGGTGTTTGAAGAAGCGGTCAGATACAAGGAAGAAAATGATTTGACCATATAAAATGCAGGAAACGCCGAATGTGGCACATTCATATCACGGGCCCGTGATGTAAGGAGTAGAATTATGGCAATAAGAATTAATTTGGATGTAATGATGGCGAAGCGGAAAAAGGGACTGACCGAGCTGGCAGGCGAGGTAGATATCACTTTGGCCAATCTGTCCATTCTAAAAAATAACAAGGCGAAGGCGGTGCGGTTAGGTACGCTGGATGCTATTTGTAAAGCACTGGATTGCCAGCCGGGGGACATCCTGGAGTATGTGGAGGATGATGGGGCAGATAGTGATGCAGGAGAAGAGGAATAGTGGGAAGGTCCGCATATGACGGACAGAAAGGAAGGACTTATGGATGTTCAAAATGTAAATGTAGAAAACAGAGAAACAGTACAAGTAGTGCAGCCGGGCATGTCGCAGGCACAGGCCGGTATGGGCAACCAGATACAGCCGATGACCGGAAGACCCATGGCATACAATATACCGGATAAGAACGCTGTTTACAGAAAGAAGGTAAGAGAAAACTTCAGCTTTTTCGGTGTGGCCACCGGATTGTACGCACTTCTTTACGCATTTTGCATGTACAAGAACGGATCGGGTGTAGCATTCCCTTTTTTCGTGGCAGGAAGTCTCTTGTATATGTGCTTATGTTTATCAAAGCTAGAGATTTCCTTGAAAAAAAGCAGCACCTTTCAGATGATATGTATGATGCTTCTGGCAGTAGCCACATTTGCAACGGATGACGGCAGAATTATTTTCTTTAATAAAACAGGCATTTTTCTACTGGCCTTAAGCATGGTATTGAATCAGTTTTATGATACACAGAAGTGGAGACTTGGAAAATATTTTAAGAGTATTTTGCAGCTGCTGATGAATTCTATGTCAGAGATGTGGACACCGATACAGGATGCCAAAGTATATTTTAGGGCAAAACAGGGCAAATACGACAAGCGTGTGATGGCTGGTATCCTGGGGGCAGTGATTATGATTCCCGTGTTGGTAGTGATCCTGGCTCTGCTGGGAAGTGCTGATATTGTATTTAAACAGGCGCTGGATGGCATGCTGGAACTGGTGCAGGTGGGTAATTTGCTTAACATTGTGATTCGTATTGCATTTTGCTTCGTTGGGGCTTATGCAGTGCTCAGTTATATTACCACCTTACATATCAAAGAGGAAGTACCTGATAAAAGAACAGGCGAGCCGGTACTGATGATAGTGATTACAGCGGGTCTGACCCTGGTGTACGCATATTTTAGTGTGATTCAGATTGTGTACCTTTTCATGGGCAAATTGCAGTTGCCGGAGGGTTATACTTATGCAGAGTATGCCAGAGAAGGATTTTTCCAACTATTGGCGGTGGGTATCATTAATTTGATTATTGTACTGGTGGCACTGGCTTATTTCAAAGAAAGTAAAGTATTGAAAGTTGTATTGACACTTATGTCATTTTGTACATTTATCATGATTGCTTCCAGTGCATACAGAATGATTATCAATATTCAATATTACTATCTCACATTCCTGCGCATTTTGGTGATATGGTCCCTGGTGGTACTGTTTATCATGTTTTGCGGCGTGGTTATCAATATTTGGAAAGAGCAGTTTAACCTGTTCAAATTTGGAATGACAGTTGTGTCAGTATTGTATATTGCTCTTGCTTTCAGCCATCCTGACTACTGGATTGCTAAAGTAAACTTAAGCAATACGGAGGGTAAACCCAAAAGTGAGTTCGCTCAGGAATTTTTCCGGGCAGAAAATGATTATCAGGACTTTAGATACATCAGTACTCTGAGTGCGGATGCAGCACCGGTAGTTTTCACTTATATGGAAGAGAACGATATGAACTTTTCGGACCGTTATCTGGAGCGGATGCAGGAGCGTACGGAGGATATGAACTGGCGTACCTACAACATTTCCAGACATATGGCAGTGCTGCAGATGGAGAAGTATGGGAATTAAGTTGGAATTGTAAAATAAAGGGGTATAGTGTGAAAATAAATTTTTCGCAGGCTGAGGAAAGGGCAGGGTTATTGATATGGACTTTTTAAATAGCGTTCTGGAAAAATATGATATGAAGGCGGCGCAGGCGGAGCTGCTGCGCCATAATGAAAATGTGACCTATAAGGTAAGTTATGGCGGACAGGAGTATGTGCTGCGTATTCATAAGCCGGTGGATACTATGAATATGACACTTTTACGTGGTGATATGCTGCAAAAGGAGTTGATAGAGGCAGAAATGCTTCTATTGGAAAGACTTGCACAAGCCGGGATGCCGGGAACGCAGATTCCCGTGCGCAACAGAGACGGGGAATATGTCACTAATATTGACGGTACATATGCTACCCTGATCAGCTGGGTGCCAGGGGAATGTGTTGCCAAGGCTGAATTCACACCGGAGAAAGCTATGCAGCTGGGTGAAATGTTGGCTATGATACACAACTCCCTGCAAGACTGCAAAACATTGAAGCGGTATGCTTATGATGAAGGTATGATAGAGAAGATGCAGAAGCAGCTGGTGGAGATAAAGAAAAAGGATGCTTTCATAGGTGAACAGTCCGAAACCATAGGCGCATTACTAAATCTCTTACATAAATCCCTGCAATCAGAAAAGGACCATATGCTGATAGTTCATAATGATTTGGGAGAAAGCAATTTTATTTACAACAATGATAAATTTGTCCCTATTGATTTTTCCATGAGTGGGCTATGTGTGCGGGAAATGGACCTGGCATCCTTGTATTGCCACTTTGAACAAAAAGAGCTTCGTCAGGCGATTTACGAAGCATATAATGCCAATGTCCACATCAAGGCAGAACGTAAAAAAATTGACTTATGTATCGGATTCCAGCTACTCATCTTTTTGTTCAGCCAGTATGAAAATATATGCGGCGCACCATGGTTTAAAGACATGGTGGGATACTGGTGTGAGGCCATCTTTGAGAGCATTCTGGCAGGACGGGAAGTGCAGGATCAGATAGGGTTATATTCTTAGTAAAGAGTTGCTTAACATGTAATTAGATGTTGGGAGTAAAATAAGTGGAGGTATTGAACTGTGAGCATGGCATTTGTTTTGGCCAGAGAAGATGAAGACAGATACCTGAAATCTAGAGAAGTATGATGTAAAAAGTATATGGGTTGTAGTCAGGGGGACATATGAAGCAGAAATGTTGCTTCTATGCCCCCATATCAGGGGTTTTAGAGGGATTTATTACATATTAGGGGCATAGAAGCACTTTTTCAGTCTGTATGCCCCGCAAATTGAAAAAAGCGGGGCATGGTAAGGTTGTTTGGGGTGTTGATGCCCCAATTGGGTGAAAAATGGTGGGATATTAGGGGAAAAGGGGGCATTTATGTCAAGTTTCTTTCACATATGCCCCTTGTACCTTTCAAAATGAGAGAATAATGTACATGTATCGGTAGTTATGAAGTTTGTGAAGGAGTATAAAGTAATGGGATACATAATGGACTTGAGAAAGCATGTGGGACACGTTCCCTTGATAATGGTAAGTGCCCGCGTTTTGATTTTAAATGATAAACAGTAGTTGTTGCTTCAGAAACGGGCGGATAATGGGTTTTGGGTATATTGAAATATTTTACAAATATGTGGGGTGTGAAAATGCATTATATTTATCACAACGGGGATGAAGTATATATTGCTGAAGTCGTTTTTCTTTGCGATAAATATCGGGGAGAATTAAAGGTACAGGAAACAGAAGTGCTAGAGCAAAGATTCTTTGATTTGGATAAGCTTCCTGATAATATTTCACCCATAAATGAGGAAGTGATTCGTAGATTAGCAAAAGAATTGGCAGAAGAAAAAGGAGTAGAAAGAAATGTACAATTTAGGAGCTTGGGAATTATTGCTGAAGAAAATGGCATGGAAGCAGCTTGACTTTGTGCAAGGCATGCGGGTGCTGGATTTTGGAAGCGGAAGTGGTGTGACAGCAGATTATTTTGCGCAGAATAATCAGGTGTGTGCAATCGAGCCCTCTGAAGAGATGCTGTCAGAGCGGGTAGAGAATCATACATACACGCAGCTGGTGGGAAGTCTGGATCAGCTGCAGCAATTAGAGTCAGGTACGTTCGATGTGATATTCTGTCACAATGTACTGGAATATGCCTGTGAGAGAGAAACAATTGTCAAGGAGTTTTATCGTGTCCTGAAGCCCGCCGGAGTCCTGTCCGTGATAAAGCATAATCGTCCCGGAAGGGTCATGCAGATGGTGGTGCTTTTGAACAATTTTGATAGCGCAAATGCGCTTTTGGATGGCGAAGACGGCGCTGCCTCCAAGTTCGGAACCATACATTATTATCAGGATGAAGACTTGCTGAAGTGGTGCGATGGCTTTGCAATAGAGAGGACTTATGGCATCCGCACCTTCTGGGACTTGCAGCAAAATCAGGAGATTCACACGGATCCGGACTGGCAGGAGAAAATGCTGCAGATTGAGGAGCGGGTTTCCGAAATAGAGGAGTATAGGGAGATTGCATTTTTTCATCATTTATTGTTGAGAAAATGATAATTCAGTCAGCACAAAGAACGGTAAATTGCCGTTCTTTACGAGCGTTTAGGATATAGCTGAAATAATTAAAAATCCTTTAGAATTATTGCGACGCTCTATGGTGGTGTGCTATATTATTTTTGAAATTTTATGGAAGGACATGGTAAGAAAATGTGGGAAAAAAGAAAGTGGAGTAAAGGACTTTGGTTGGCTCTGAGCATTTGTTTTTTTGTGGGAATCATGTGCTTTGGTCCGGCCGGAATGCAGGTTAATGCTAAGGAAGATCCATTTAATGTACAGGCAGTTTTGCTGGCATCTGACGGGGATACCTATGATGTGATGGTTACAGTAGAGAATGCAGGCGCAGACTGGGAAGGAACAGTCCGGTTGAAGGTGGATGAGAGTTATCGCATGCCCGCTGCTTATGATACTGTGATTGCGCTGCCCCAGGGCAGTACCAAGCAATTCGTGGTAAAGGTACCCAAGAAAAGTATTGAGGATACCAATGGAACGGTGGAAGTAAGGCTGTTTGATAAGGCAGATAAATTGATTGCGGTTAAAGAATTTAAGCATTTGTTGTTCAAAGAGCAGGACATGCTGGGCATGGGTATTCTCAGTGACAATTATGCTTCACTGACCTATTTGGATATGGGCGGAGAGGAATTGTATTTCTATGGAGATTTTTATCCCATCAGATTGACGGAAGTAACCCAGGACAACCTGACAGACACTTTGGATACATTGGAGTTTCTGGTGATTGATGATTACAATACAGGCATTTTGACAGAGGAAGAATTGGATGCCATTGAACTCTGGAATATTAACGGTGGTGTGCTGTTAGTAGGAACCGGCAGCCGCGGCAGCGATACGCTGAAAGGTTTTGAAAACAGCTATCTGGGTATAGAATGTGCACAGGTAAATGTACCCGGGACCGGTAGTCAGTCCCACTCAGAGGTGGATTTTTCCATGCTGACCATGGCGGAATTAAGAGACCGAAATGGTACTTTTTATGAAGAGTTTTCTACCAAAATTATGATGCATTCCTATGGGGACGGAGCAATCGGTGTACTGCCCTATGCATTGACCGAGCTGGCACAGATGGACGAATCCTTTTATACCAGTGGCATCAGCCAAGAGATGTATGTGATGAACATATTGGAGTATGTCAGCGGTGAGGCTCAGTCACGTTACTATAATAATGGTTATTATTCAGATTATGAAATGGCGGATAACGTGCGCAGAATGCTGAGAGTACTGGGGAATAGCAACAGTCCCCTGAATTTCAATGTATTAAAGGTGCTGGTGATTATTTATGTGATTCTGGTGGGCCCGGTTCTGTACATCGTTTTACGCATGACCAAAAAGAAAGAGCTTTACTGGGGGGCAGTTCCGGTGGCGGCGCTTTTTGGAATTATTTTGATTTATTTTGCAGGAAGAGGATTCGAGGTAGTGGATACCAGAGTATTTGCGGTGTCTGCAGAGAATCTTGCGAGTACGGGCAGTCGGTCAAGTTACCTGTATTGCTATGATGCAGGCCTGGAAGAGTGGGATTTAAAGCTTTCCAAGGGATACGAATATGCCGGTGCGCTGTACAATAGTCAGTATGGATATGATGGGGAAGCAAGTGCTTACTATCACCATATCAGAAAAGAGGGAGATACTCTGTTCTTTGGTATTGATCCCACTTCTAATTTCGAGGACAGTTATTTCCTGGCAGGCAGTGCAGGCGGCAGCTCTGACAGAGGAACGATTGTAGCAAATAATGTTGGTCGGGATTTCATGGGAGTTACAGGAAGTGTGACCAATGAAACGAATCAGGATTTCCTCTATTTTGCAGTAGTGGTAGAGAATTATCTGTATGTATATGAGAATCTGCCCGCAGGTGCAACCTGTGATTTAGCACAGGCAAAAACTGTTTACGAAAATACGGGCAGCTATGATATGCGCAGTGATTATTTGTATGATATTTTAAATGAGAAATATCGTGATAAAGCGTATCAGGAAGCAACCGAACTGGCAGCACTGGGCGTGGGATTGTGTATTGCATATCCCCAGACGGATAATGATGCGCTGGTGGTAATCGGTGTAGCAGAGAATACAGAAAAAATAGTAGATGACGAATGCAAAGAAATATCTTACGGATGTTTCTATGTGGTGCAATAGGGGAGGTGCGGTATGCTGTATATTAATAATCTGACGAAAAATTACGGAAACTTTACAGCGGTTAACAATTTGTCACTGCATATCCCTGAGGGAGACTTATTCGGTTTTGTAGGGCCCAACGGTGCAGGTAAGACTACAACCATCCGAATTGTGTGCGGTCTGTTAACTGCCAGCAGCGGTTCGGTGCAGATAGGCGGTACTCAGGCAAAAGTGGGAAGTAAGGAAATGAAGCGCCTGATTGGTTATGTACCGGATTTCTTTGGTGTATATGATAATCTGAAGGTAAAGGAATACATGGATATGTACGGTTCCATGTATGGTATGTTATCTGGTGATATTGCTAAGTTGACGGATGACTTGCTGGAGCTGGTGAATCTGACGGACAAAAAGGAAGTTTACGTGGATACCCTTTCCCGCGGTATGAAGCAGAGACTTTGCGTGGCAAGAGCACTGCTGCATAACCCCAAACTGCTGATTCTGGATGAGCCTAATTCCGGTCTGGATCCCAGAGCCCGTGTGGAAATGAAGGAGCTGTTAAAGAACCTGCATTCCATGGGCAAAACCATAGTGATCAGTTCCCATATTCTGTCCGAGCTTTCGGAGATGTGTGACAGTATCGGTATCATGAACCGGGGGCGGCTGGTAACAGCAGGGCGTATTGAGGATATCATGCAGCAGCTCTCCGGAGGCAAGCGGATTCATATCCGTGTGGAATCCGATATGGAATCTGCGGTGCGGATGCTGAAGGAGCAGGCAGGTGTGTCTGTGGAATCTGTCAGAGAGAACGAGCTGATTATCACCCATAGCGGTACGGATGAGGATATCTGTGGTTTAATCGGTCGCCTGATTCAAAATCAGGTGTTCCTTACCGGTTTTTATAAAGAAGAGGGCAGTCTGGAATCCCTGTTTATGCAGTTGACAGGAGGAAATGCATGATGAAAATACGTTTGAATCCTATTGTGAAAAAAGATTTACAGGTGGCAGCCCGCAGTATGCGTTTAAGCTGGGGACTGTTTGCTTATGAAGCAGTACTGACGCTGGCGTTTTTGCTGGCTCTGGCTTTTATCCAGTACGAGGTGAGCTATATTTACAGCAACAATAATATTTATGGTTATCTGGTGTATCTGTTCCCTGTTTTGGCAGTGGTACAGGTATGTATTGTTGCGTTGATTGTACCCATTATTACTGCGTCCTCCATTTCGGGAGAAAAGGAGAGACAGACCTTTGATATTATGCTGACTACATGTATGTCGCCCATAGCTATTGTACTGGGCAAGGTGGTATCTGCCGTTCTTCGAATTTTATTTTATGTGGTGGCAGGTATGCCGATTATGGCATTATCCTTTGTGGTGGGAGGAATGAGCTGGAGTAATCTGTTTTACTTTTTACTGGTGTTGATTCTGTTTGCAGTTTTTTCAGGAAGTATCGGCGTGTTATGTTCATCCCTGTGCCGCAAGTCCATATCTGCGGTGATTATGTCCTTCGGATTTTATTTTGTGATTTACGGACTTACTTTCGTTCCTCTATTCGTAAAAACGATTTTCAGCTATGATGGACATGTGGGAGAAACCATACTGTTTCTGTTGTTTAATCCCTGTGTCTTCTTTGAAGAGTTTTTTATGCAGATTATGACGGGTACCTCTCTGTTCGGAGGTTCGCCCACTTTTTCCACAGGAGATGTGGGCATTATCACACACCTGCTGGCACGGGGTAAAATATGGCTGTTTACATCAGGAGCCTGTATGGTGATTATGTCGGTTTTATTCATGCTTTTGGCTGCATGGAAGGTGAATCCCATGCATGCCGGATCCGGAAGAAAGCGTAGTAAGAAAAAGTGAGGCAATCTATGAAGCAAAAGGAATTTGTGGATGCAATACGTGCCTGCAGGCGCAGGCTGAATATGGCGTTTTTCTTGAAACTGCTGGTACTTGCACTGGCTATTGGTGCCGGAGTGGGTATTTTGTTTCAGGCAGTGGCTTTTGTGTTTCCTTTTTATTATGCCAATCATTATGCCTTAGGGGCACTTTTGCTGGCGGTAGTGACTGCAGCTGTGGCGGCTTATGTAAAGCGAAAGACTATGAAGCAGGCAGCGCTGGCAATGGACAGCTTTGGCTTTAAGGAGAGGATTATTACAGCCTATGAGCATCTGGGTGAAGAAGGCACTATGGTGCAGTTACAACGTGAAGATGCCATGAAGCAGTTGCAGGCTCATAAAGAACGGGTGAAAATTCCCTTATTGCCACATTGGAAGAGACTTACATGGGCTGCCGGATTATTACTCTGCATGTGCATCATGATGGCGCTTCCGGCTGAAATGAAGGACCGGGCAAGGGAGCTCCATCAGGTCACCGAGGAAGCAAAGGAGAAGGAAAAAGAAATAGAAGAAGTAGTGGAGGCACTGGAGGAGCTTAAGCAGGAGACTCTGACACCGGAGCAGCTGGCGGCACTGCAGGAGATGATGGAAAGTCTGCAGTCCTCCATGGCGGAATATCAGCAGGCAGATACAGCCAAATCATTAGCTTCCGCAAATGAAAAGCTGGAATATAAGTATGAAAATATGGGTACCCAACTGTCAAATCTGGCGCAGAATCTGCAAAGCAGTGCATCCATTTCAGCGGAAACTGCTGAGGCCATGCAGGCCCTGGCCCAAAATATGCAGCAGATGAGCGGAAATACCCCTGCAGGAAACCAGAGTTTGGCGTCTAACCAGGGACAGAGCGGCCAGAATAACGGACAGAATGGTCAAAGTGGTAATCAAAGCGGCCAGAATGGTAATCAAGGTGGCCAAAACGGAAACCAGGGTGGACAGAATGGTCAGGGTAACAATGGTCAAAACGGCAATGGTCAGGGAAACGGTGGTCAAAACGGCCAAAATGGCAATGGCCAGGGAAGTGGTCAGGGCAATGGACAAGGCAGCGGTCAGGGAGGAAGCGGAACAGGTTCCGGCAGTGGCAGAGGAACCGGAAGCAGTGATACACCCCATGATTATGTCAGTGTACCCAATGCCATTGCAGACAATGAAAATCTGACCGGTAATGCTGCCAATCATGACAACTCTCAGTATTTCCGTGTACAGAACGGTTTGAGCTGGGAGGGAACCCGTATGTCCCATGAGGCGATTATCGGCAGTTATGAACAGAATGCCTATGAGGGCATTGCTGCGGGACGTTATCCCAGTGGTATGGAAAGTGTGATAAAAGAGTATTTTGCAAGCTTTAATTGAGTGATATATTTGATGTCGAAGGGCCGGAAATATGTTGAAAGCGATTGCTGATTTGGCTGTTGGAAAGCTTTTACATATATGTGCAGTGCTTCGGAACGGAGGAAGAAATGAGCGAAACAGATAAGAGCAGATTACAGGACTCGGTGTATATGGCACAGCAGATTGCAGCCTGTGAGAAGGAGATTCAAAAGGGCATTATCGGACAGAGTGAAATCATCCGTCAGGTGATGCTGGCCATGCTGACCGGAGGCAATGTGCTTTTGGAGGGTATGCCGGGACTGGGTAAAACCCGTCTGGTAAGTACCATCAGTAAGGTGTTTGACCTGTCCTTTAAAAGAATCCAGTTTACCCCGGATTTGATGCCCAGTGATGTAACCGGTACCAATATTATTGTGAAAAATGAGCAGGGTAGTGCCTTTACTTTCGAGAAGGGTCCTATCTTTGCCAATCTGATTCTGGCAGATGAGATCAACCGTGCAACCCCAAAGACCCAGTCAGCCTTGTTGGAGGCTATGCAAGAGCATACGGTGACGGTGGGTAACGACAGTCATAAGCTGGAGGAGCCTTTCTTTGTACTGGCTACCCAGAACCCTATAGAGAATGAGGGCACCTATCCTTTGCCGGAAGCCCAGCTGGACCGTTTTATGTTTAAGATACTGGTAGATTTCCCTACCAAGGAGGAGCTGAAGGGCATCGTTATGCTGACGGAAGGCAGTGAAGCTCCTGTGATAGAAAAGCAGATGGACGGCGAGGGATTACTGGCAGTGAGAGAACTGGTGAACCGGATTCCCATAGCAGATGCGGTAATGGATTATCTCCTGGACATTGTGATGGAGACCCATGCATCCAATCCCCATATCAAAGAGGGGGCAAGCCCCAGAGCAGCCCAGGCGCTGATTCGCGGTTCCAAGGCTAAGGCATTTTTGGAAGGACGATTCAATGTGTCTTTCCAAGATGTGGAGGAAGTGGCTTATCCTGTGCTTCGTCATCGTATTATTCCCAGCTTTGATGCAATCAGTGCGGGTGTTTCCGAGGATGATATTATCAGGGAAATTCTGGCAAGGAAGAAAGTACAGGTATAAAGGGCGAAAGCACAAATGTCTGTAACGATTTTAGAGCCGCTGATGCGGCGGAATGAGAGGAAGTATGAAGCTGGATGCTGCATTTTTTGAGACATTGTCCCGCTTTCGGCTGAACATGGGGCGCAAATCTTCCATGAATATGACAGGAAACCGCAAATCCATGCAAAAGGGGTCATCAACGGAGTTTTCGGATTTTAGGGAATATATGCCCGGAGATGACCTGCGGCGTATTGACTGGAATGCCTATGGTCGTCTGGACAGACTTTATATTAAGGAATACATGGAAGAGAAGGAAGCGGTGGTTTCCGTGCTGTTAGATACCAGTGCTTCCATGGATTACGGAGCAAAGAAAAAAAGTGAGCTGGCATGTATGCTGGTGGCAGCCATGGCATACCTGGGACTGAATAATATGGACCGGGTGCTGGTGTATGATGTGAAGAGAATGCAGTCTCCTTTTGTGGCAAGTGGCGGCAAGAAGGCCTTTCCCCGTCTGGTGGACTGGCTGGAGCACTGTTCCTTTGAAGGAAAAGCAGATATAGCAGAGGCAGTACGGAAAATGCCTGCAAAAGGACCGGGAGTGACGGTTATCATCAGTGATTTTTTGCAGGAGTCCTTTTTGGAACAGGGGCAGGAGACCATGGCGGGAGTACTGCGTTTTTTGAATTACCGCAGACAGAAGCCGGTGCTTTTGCATGTGCTTGCCGGGGAAGAGCTTTCTGTAGAGCTTACCGGTACCCGTAATCTTATTGATATGGAAGAGGGAAGTACCCTGCGGCTTACATTGGATACAGCAAGTATCCGTGTGTATGAAAAAGCGTTGCAGGAATTTACGGCCGGCTTGCAGCGGGAGTGTACCAAGGCACAGGCATTTTATGCCATTTGTAGTACGGAGACTGATTTTTATCAACTGATTTATAAAGATTTAAGGATGCTATATGATATTTGAGAGTTTATGGCCGCTGTTTTTCTTAGCAGCGGTTCCGATTATCATAATTTTATATTTATTGAAGCCAAAGGGTGTGGATTATCTCATATCCTCTAACCTTTTATGGCAGAAACTGCTGAAAAATCAGCAGTCTAAGACCTTTTTCGAGAAGTTTGTACATAATATTCTGATGTATATTCAGATTCTGATTGTGGCGCTTCTGGTAATCGCACTTATGTCTCCTTTTATCAGGGTGGATGGTCAAAGTGGCGGCAGAAAGATTCTGCTGATGGATACCAGCGGTAGTATGCAGCATGCGGCTCCTTCCGGTAAAACACGCTTGGAGGAAGCTGTAGAGCAGGCCTGCGATTATGTGCGGGCGTCCGATAATACCCGGTTTTCCGTGGTGACTGTGGACGGAGCCGGTGTAGAACTCTGGGCAGTGGATATAGCGGATGAAAGTAGTCTGGTGCAAACTTTGCAGAGTCTGGAGTGCAGTGATGCCGGCGGAAGCCTGGCATCGGCACAGAGTATTTTGGATACCCTTGCAGGTGAGGATGCAGAAAATGCAGCTGATTTGCTGGGATTTACCGATGGCGCAGGTGCGGCAGAATTTGAAACGCTGCGTAGCAGTGGTGATAAGGAGCTTTATGTAGCAGGTCAGTCAGCGGCCAATGTGGCCAATGAATATACTGTCTTTACCAAGAGGGAAGACGGCTTCTATGATGTGATGGTTAGTATGACCAATTATAGTGACGCTGCGGCTTCTCTGGATGTGAGCCTTCATGAGGAAGAGGGGGAATTGATTGGATTAAGCCAAATGTCCCTGGAGGCCATGGAAAGCAAGGTTTGTCTGTTTG
>JAZODQ010000006.1:0-112844 GCA_045597105.1 Acetatifactor sp. | reverse complement strand
GATGAGTTATATGCTTTACCGGAAAGTTACCGAATGGAAGCCATCGACCTTGTGATGAGTTACGGAGATGAGGTTCTCGAGGGAATCCGCAAACATGGTGATGACTTCATGGCAAGGTATGCCAATGAAGGAGAGACCTTTGTTCAGGAGTACCTCATGAAGGGCGACGAGGTGTTTGAGAGTGGAACGAAGCCGGATGGTAGTGGAACAGAGGACGGAACCAAGCCGGAAGAAGGTGAAATACCTGAAGATAGTAGTGGTAGCGAGGGTGGCTCAGATGTAATCCAAAGTAAATTCAACAAGCTATTAAATAGTGATTACTATAAAACGGATTTTGGCTATGATTGTTCTGAGATCGCACAAGATTTTTACGATGCAGCAGGTCAGCAGGGAAAAATATATCGTATAGAGGGAAAAAATGGATATATAAACGGTTATGAATACAATAATCAGGTAGAATATATTTATCACGAAGTATATTCAGACGGAACATATATCTACGATCCAAGATACACAAACGTCCCCGTGTTAAAAGATGACTACTTCAGGGCATTACGAGAAATTAACCCAGATGGATTTGATGTGTTTGAAATAATGGAGTAAGGTGAACGTATGAATAATAATGAAACATGTATAGGAAAAATTGTACATTCAAAATTACCTATCGAATGGATGAGATATAATATGTACATTGAAGATGACAAATATCGAAATATACCGATGCTTGTATTCAGAGTGCAAGAATCTTGTCCAGAAAATTTGGTTGATAATCTTAAAGATTGTATTGATGATTTCAATGGAAAACTGAATTGGAAAGTGTTTAAAGATCCACTGTCTAGGAAAGGAAATTATCTGATTACAATTTCCGAACTAGAAGATTTATACAATCAATGCTATGCAGGACAGACTCAATATAACCAAATAGATTTTTTTGGAACAGAAAAGTATAGAAAGTATTGTGACTGTGCAATATATGATATTCCAATGCTAGCAAAACACATTGCAGAAACTTTATAGAAAGCGCTAACAAAATTTTGCTTCAATGCATGTAATAATTTTGTAACATCTTTCTTGACGATTCTCAAATGCCCATGTTACAATGGCACGCAAGTAGGGGGTATAAGGGGGACAAGATGCTCCGTAATACCTAAACAAAAACACATAATGGGAGATGTTTCGTAGCTACTATGGGCTATGGTGCATCCCCCATTTTTGCTATATAGTGGAATTTAGCGATATAGACAAAAGCATAACAAATTTCTAAACAGCAGAGAACGTTATGGCATGACAAATTTCGCACAACGGCTCTGCCGGTGGGTGTTTTTCGCATTATGCCGTCTTTGGGCGGCATAAGCTCTTCAACCTGCACTATTTTCGACCCAAGCATTTTTCTTAGATTGTCTGCAATCAATCTTCACATTTCCCCAACAAGGCTTTTGTCATTATTTCTGGTGTTGAGAATGTGGACAGACTTGGAATGGACAAGTATAATAATGTGGAAAGAAGAATGTATAGAGAGTGTATAAAACAGAAGTTCCATTCATAAAGATAGTAAAGGAGACCCCTATGTTATTTGACATACAGGAGGAATTGAAAAAGCTTCCCAACAAGCCGGGAGTATATATTATGCGAGATGACAGAGATGTCATTTTGTATGTGGGTAAGGCTATCAATCTGCATAATCGTGTCCGGTCTTATTTTAGGGAAAATATCGGCAGAGGTCCCGCCATTGACAAGATGGTAAGCCTGATTGCCAGATTTGAATATATCGTTACAGATTCAGAGCTGGAGGCTCTGGTGCTGGAAAACAATCTGATTAAAGAG
Source organism: Acetatifactor sp. (assembly GCA_045597105.1). GTDB lineage: Bacteria > Bacillota > Clostridia > Lachnospirales > Lachnospiraceae > Acetatifactor. The sequence goes on along the minus strand of JAZODQ010000006.1, from coordinate 111,020 downwards.
CATTCTCCTAAGTATAACACTTTGCTGAAGGATGACAAGACCTATCCCTATATCAAGGTGACTGTGGGGGAGGAGTACCCCCGGATTCTTTTTTCCAGAACCATGAAAAAGGATAAGTCCAAGTATTTCGGACCTTATACCAGTGCGGCTGCGGTGAAGGATACCATTGACTTGCTGAATAAGTTGTATCAGCTGCGTACCTGTAATCGTAATCTGCCCAGAGATACAGGCAAGGACAGGCCCTGTCTGAATTATCATATCAAGCAGTGTCTGGGGCCCTGTCAGGGTTATGTCAGTCAGGAGGAATACCGTAAGCAGGTGGCAGGAGCGCTGGAATTCTTAAACGGTAATTACAGTCCTATCCTGAAGGATCTGGAGGCTAAGATGTTGGCAGCTGCAGAGCAGATGGCTTTTGAGGAGGCTGCAGGCTACAGGGACTTATACAATAGTGTGAAGCAGGTATCCCAGAAGCAGAAGATTACGGACAGTGTGGGCGAGGATAAGGACATACTGGCGCTATATCAGGATGAAAACGAAGCAGTGGTGCAGGTGTTCTTTGTCAGGGACGGTAAGCTGATAGGCAGGGAACACTATTATATGACAAATGTGTCAGAAAATAACAAGCCCGGCATTTTACAAGAGTTTGTGAAGCAGTTTTATGCAGGCACGCCCTTTATCCCCAGGGAACTGATGCTGCAATATGAAATAGAGGATGCTGAGCTCATTGAGAAGTGGCTCAGTGAGCGAAAGGGCGGCAGAGTGTATCTGCGTGTGCCTAAAATCGGCAGTAAGGAGAAGCTGGTGGAACTGGCAGCCCAGAATGCCAAACTGGTGCTTTCCCAGGATAGGGAGAAGCTGAAGCGGGAAGAGGGCCGGACCATCGGTGCGGTGAAGGAAATTGCAAATCTTCTTGACCTGCCCCGCATAGACCGTATGGAGGCATTTGATATTTCTAATATCAGCGGTTATGAAAATGTAGGATCCATGGTGGTCTATGAAAAAGGCAAGCCCAAAAGAAGTGATTATCGTAAATTTAAAATAAAGAGTGTTTCGGGACCGGACGACTATGCCTGCATGCGGGAGGTGCTGACCAGAAGGTTTGTGCACGGCATGGAGAAGCGTCAGGAATCCGGAGCGGAGGCAGAGTTTGACAGTTTTACCCGTTTCCCGGATCTGCTCATGATGGACGGTGGAAAGGGACAGGTGAATATTGCCCTGGAGGTGCTGCAGGAGCTGGGTATCGATATACCGGTTTGCGGTATGGTGAAGGATGATAATCACCGCACCAGAGGGCTGTATTTCCAAAATCAGGAGTTGCCCATAGATACCCGTTCGGAGGGCTTTAAGCTGATTACCCGTATACAGGACGAGGCACACCGGTTTGCTATTGAGTATCATCGTTCCCTACGCAGTAAGGGTCAGGTGAAATCGGTGCTGGACGATATACCGGGTATCGGTCCTGCCCGCAGAAAGGCGTTGATGCGGCATTTTGCTTCCCTGGAGGATATCAAGAATGCTACGGTGGAGGATCTGATGCAGGTGCCGGAGTTTAACGAGCGTGTGGCGGAGTCTGTTTATTTATTTTTCAGGCAGCCGGATGAAGGCTCCAAAGAGGAGGATTAGACCGGAAGCAGTAAGGCAGAAAGCCGAAAATCAAGGTGCTAAGACTTCACAGAACCTGAACTCTGTGGTAAACTATGGAAGAGTATGAAAGTGTTATATAAGTACTGTACGGAAAGGATGGGTATTTCATATGGCAAGTGTAAGTTTGGTTCAAATTATTGAAAAGATGAAACTGGAGAATCTCACACCTGAGATTGATGTAAAGAAGATAAAGGTTACGCAGCCGGATATTAACAGACCGGCTTTGCAGCTTGCCGGATATTTTGAACATTTTGATTCTACCAGATTACAGATTATCGGATTTGTGGAATATACTTATATGGAAGGTCTTACGGATGAGCGTAAGCGCGAGGTTTATGAGAAGCTGATGAGTTATGAAGTGCCGGCTATCGTGTACTGTCGTGAGATGCAGCCTGACCCTATTATGATGGAGATTGCGCTGGCTCATAATAAGCCTATTTTGATGACCAGGAAGACTACATCTGCATTTATGGCAGAGATTATCCGCTGGTTGAATGTGAAGCTGGCTCCCTGTATTTCCGTACATGGTGTATTGGTGGATGTATATGGTGAAGGTGTGTTGATTACCGGTGAAAGCGGTATCGGTAAGTCTGAGGCAGCACTGGAGCTGGTAAAGAGAGGACATCGTCTGGTGACAGATGATGTGGTAGAGCTTCGCAAGGTAAGTGATGATACCCTGATTGGTACTGCACCGGATGTTACCAAGCATTTAATTGAGCTGCGCGGTATCGGTATCGTGGATATTAAGGCATTGTTTGGTGCATCTTCCGTAAAGGATACACAGCAGATTGATTTGGTTATCCGTCTGGAAGACTGGGATAAGGATAAGGAGTATGACCGTCTGGGTCTGGAAGAGAATTATACAGAGTATCTGGGCAATAAGGTAGTTTGTCACAATATTCCTATCCGTCCGGGTAGAAACTTAGCGATTATCTGTGAGTCCGCAGCAGTTAACCATCGTCAGAAGAAGATGGGTTATAACGCAGCCCAGGAACTGTATACCAGAGTGCAGAACTCTCTGGCAAAGAGACGTAGCGAGGAAGACGAAGACTAGGGATGGATATGTGTGATCCATGATAGAGAGAAGCGTAATCATGGTATGGCATAATCAAGAGACAACATAAGGAGACGGACATATGAGCAAGTATGCATTTGGTGTGGACATCGGCGGCACGACAGTGAAACTTGGTTTGTTTGATAAAGAAGGAAATGTGCTGGATAAATGGGAGATTCCTACCGTAAAGGATAATGACGGCGAGGGAATTCTTCCGGATATTGCAGACAGTATTCTGAAGAAGATGCAGGAAAAGTCCATTGAGAAGAGTGATGTGGCTGGTGTGGGCTTAGGTGCACCGGGTGCAGTGGATGATGACGGATATATGAGTAACGGCGCAGTTAACTTAGGCTGGAAGCCTTTGAATGTACGTGAAATTATGGAGGGTATTCTGGGAGTGCCCGTAAAGGCTAATAATGATGCAAATGTAGCTGCCTTTGGCGAAATGTGGCAGGGCGGCGGCAAGGGCTACCGCAATATGGTAGCAGTGACACTGGGAACCGGTGTAGGCGGTGGCATCATTGTAAATGGTCAGATTCTTACCGGTGCAAACGGAGCAGGTGGCGAAATCGGACACATTCATATTGTGGATGATGAACCTGAGGCTTGTGGCTGCAAGAAACACGGATGCCTGGAACAGTATGCTTCTGCAACAGGTATCGTGCGTCTGGCAAAGAGACGTCTGGCGGAGGATGATAAGTCCAGCGTTTTGAGAGAGGGCGAAGTATCTGCTAAGACGGTATTTGATGCAGTAAAGGCTGGCGACGAAGTGGCTGTGGAAATCGCCAAACGTTTTGGTGAGTATCTGGGCAAGGGTTTGGCAGCGGTTGCAAATGTGACCAATCCAGAAGTGTTTGTAATTGGTGGCGGTGTGTCCAAGGCAGGGGAAACCTTGCTTGACTTTGTGAGACCCGCTTTTGTGAAGTATGCATTTACACCCTGCAGTCATGCGAAGTTCGTGCTGGCAGAGCTGGGAAATGATGCAGGTATTTGCGGCGCAGCAGGAATGGTGCTTCGATAAAAGTGCCATGTAAGCAGTGAGCTTTGGCGTTATGAAGCAAGGAGTTAGGAAAGCGAGAACAAGGTATGCAGGTATTGGCCGAAAAGCTGGAAAATTACATACCCAAGGACAAAATCCGATGTGATGAGCCCATGGCAGGGCACACAACCTTTCACATCGGAGGACCTGTTAAATATCTGGTAGAGCCTGAAAATGCACAGCAGTTGACACAGGTGCTGAGAATGCTGCAGGCTGAAGAGGTGCCCTATTTCATTTTAGGAAACGGTAGCAATCTGCTGGTCAGCGACGAGGGCTATGACGGTGTTGTAGTCAAAATCGGACCGGCTATGAGCCGGATACAGGTGGAAGGAACCCGGATTACTGCAGATGCAGGTGCACTGATGTCCCAGGTAGCGAGAGCAGCATTGGAGCATGGGCTCACAGGGTTAGAGTTTGCCTCCGGCATACCGGGTACATTAGGGGGCGGTATCGTGATGAATGCCGGTGCTTATGGCGGCGAATTAAGTCAGGTAGTATGTCAGGTGACAGTACTTACCGGGCAGGGTGATATAAGGGTGCTGGACAATGCATCCATGGATTTTGGATACAGGCATAGTATTGTGAAAGAAGAACAGTGGATTGTCACAGAGATTGTTATGGAACTGCAAAATGGTGATAAGACGCAGATTCAGGCCACAATGGAGGACCTGGCAGCGCGCAGGCGTGACAAGCAGCCACTGGAATATCCCAGTGCGGGAAGTACGTTTAAAAGACCGGAAGGTTATTTCGCAGGTGAACTGATTATGAAGGCAGGTCTTCGCGGATATCAGGTGGGCGGAGCCAGAGTTTCTGACAAGCATTGTGGATTTGTAGTGAACATGGGTGGTGCCACAGCAAAGGATGTACATGCGGTTATTACAGATGTACAGGATAAAGTGAGAGAAGTTTTTGGTGTGGAACTGGAACCGGAGGTTATTTTTTTGTAGTTTACGATTAGGGGCGCGAAGCTCTGATTGGGAGAGTAGGTATGAGATTTGTAATCGTAACCGGCATGAGTGGTGGAGGTAAGAGTACCGCGTTAAAGATGCTGGAGGATGCAGGGTTTTATTGTGTAGATAATTTACCTGTGCAGCTTTTGGAAAAATTTGTGGAGTTGATTTCCGAGCCCGGTAGTGAAATCAGTAAGGTGGCATTGGGACTGGATGTGCGTACGGACCAATCCTTTGAGGATATTAACCGTGTTTTGGACAAGCTGAGGACCAATGGTATTGAGTTTGAAATATTGTTTTTGGATGCCCGGGAGCAGACACTGATACGCAGATACAAGGAAACTCGAAGAAGTCACCCTTTGGCCATTGACGGTAGAGTAGAGGATGGAGTACGACAGGAACGCAAGGTACTTGAGACGATTCGAAAGGAAGCCAATTATGTTTTGGATACTTCAAATCTGCTGACCAGGGAATTCAAAGAAGAGCTGGACCGCATTTTTGTGGAAAACCAGGAATATAACAGCTTGATGATTACCGTGATGTCCTTTGGATTTAAGCATGGAATCCCTGCGGATGCCGATTTGGTGTTTGACGTACGTTTTCTGCCTAATCCATATTATATAGAGGAATTAAAGCATAAAACGGGTAACGATAAGGAAGTACAGGAGTATGTCATGAGTTTTCCGGAGGCGGAAGAGTTTATGGAAAAGCTTCAGGGTATGATGGAATTTCTGTTGCCAAAGTATGTGAGTGAAGGTAAAAACCGTCTGGTGATAGCGGTTGGATGTACCGGAGGCAAACATAGGAGTGTAACTCTGGCCAATGAACTGTACGGTAGAATGAAAGATTACGGAAATTACGGATTTAAGCTATATCATAGAGACGTAGATAATAAAGGAAAATAGAAGAGAGGTTGAGATGTCTTTTTCAAGTCAGGTAAAGGAGGAGCTTAGTAAGCATATCAGCAGTGCCAGACATTGTCAGATTGCTGAACTGGCTGCTATGCTACATTTTTGTGGTATGTACGGGCGGGATAATGAAGGTCGTTTTACCATAGGATTTGTTTCTGAAAATGAAGCTGTTGTGAGAAAAGGCTTTACATTATTGAAAAAAACATATATTATAGATATTGGTATGCCGATGGGCGAGGATGAAATGCAGGTATTTATGAGTAAAATCGGTGATTTGGATAAGCCTGTGAGTTCTATGCTCATTAAGAGTTCCTGCTGTAAAAGAGCCTTTTTAAGGGGAGCTTTTCTAAGTGTAGGGTCCATAAGCGATCCACAGAAGCAGTATCATCTGGAGTTTGTATGTCCCGATGAACCAAAGGCAAAACAATTGCAGGAAGTGATTCAAACCTTCGATATAGAGGCTAAAATTGTACAGCGTAAGAAATATTACGTAGTATATCTAAAAGAAGGTTCGGGGATTGTTGATTTGCTGAATGTATGTGAGGCACACATTGCATTAATGGAACTTGAGAATTTGCGAATTCTTAAGGAGATGCGTAATTCGATTAACAGAAGAGTTAATTGTGAAGCTGCCAATATTACCAAGACGGTGAATGCGGCAACAAGGCAGATAGAGGATATTATATATATCCGTGACCATTATGGTTTTGAGAATTTGCCGGAAAGCCTGCGTCAGATGGCTGAGGTACGATTAGAGTATCCGGACGCTCCTCTGAAAGAACTTGGTGCGTATTTGGAACCTGCTGTAGGGAAGTCAGGAGTGAATCACAGATTACGTAAATTGAGTGAATTAGCAGAAAGTATAAAGTTATAAATTCAAAACGAGGAGGCTGTTATGAAAGAAAGAAGTATTGTAATCAATCTGGCAAGTGGTCTTGAGGCTAGCCCGGTAGCGTTGTTGGTTCAGGAAGCCAGCAAGTATGAGAGTAAAATCTACATACAGGCGGATGAAAAGAAAGTCAACGCTAAGAGCATTATGGGTATGATGAGTTTAGGACTTGATAATGGAGAGACCCTGTGTGTACTTGCTGACGGAAGTGACGAAGCGGAAGCAGTGGATGGCATTGAAAGTTTCTTGAGTGGTAAATAGTTATTGTATTAAAAAAGGCATCGGACTTATCCGATGCCTTTTTGTGTAGAACGACTTATGCTCTGCCGTTACTTCCTAATACGTTGAGAATCTTATGAGCTACAAGATCCTTTACGTTCTGACGACCAACCTTTAAGTACTCTCTGGGATCGAAAGCAGCAGGATTCTTATACAGTACTTCACGAACACCTGCGGTCATAGCTAAACGAAGATCGGAGTCGATGTTGATCTTACATACAGCAGATTTAGCTGCCTGACGAAGCATATCTTCAGGAATACCGATTGCATCTGCAAGGCTACCGCCATTTTCCTGGATAATCTTTACATATTCCTGAGATACGGAAGATGCACCATGAAGAACGATGGGGAATCCGGGAATTCTCTTCTCGATTTCAGCTAAAATATCGAAACGAAGCTGAGGAGTCTGGCCGGGTTTGAACTTGAATGCACCGTGGCTGGTTCCGATAGCGATTGCTAAGGAGTCTACACCTGTACGGGATACAAACTCTTCTACTTCATCGGGCTGTGTATAAGCAGCATCTGCATCAGATACCTTTACATCATCTTCGATTCCTGCTAATTTACCAAGCTCACCTTCTACAACAACACCCTTGTCATGTGCATACTCTACAACCTTCTTTGTAAGAGCAATGTTGTCTTCAAAAGAATGATGAGAACCATCGATCATAACGGAAGTGAAACCGCCGTCGATACAAGCCTTACAGATTTCGAAATCTGCGCCGTGATCTAAGTGAAGAGCAATAGGAATATCATATTCCATTAAAGCAGCCTCTACTAATTTGGTAAGATAGCTGTGATTAGCATATTTTCTAGCGCCTGCGGATACCTGAAGAATAAGGGGAGATTTGAGCTCTCCTGCAGCTTCTGTAATACCCTGTACGATTTCCATGTTGTTAACATTGAAAGCGCCGATTGCATAGCCTCCGTCATATGCCTTTTTGAACATTTCAGTTGTGGTAACTAATGCCATAATACATTTCTCCTTTTCTTTTTATAATGTAAAAAATTATTTATCAATAATTTCATTCCATATATTTCAGAGTATACCACTTTTGCAGTGTATTTTCAATTACTAACTTATTAAGTACTGTTTTTTTCTGCCAATAAGGGTTTGATTCAGGGCGCTTTCTTGCTATAATGATGTAAGGATTACATATGTGAAAGTTTTGGGCTTTAGGAGGTGGCGTATGAACGAATTTCATATTAATAGTACCTTTTTATATGGGTTAGCGATATGCGTAATCATTTTTGTTTTGGCACAGTCCCTGTTCTTTTTAATCAGGTCTTACAAAAGAGGCCGGGAGCTTGGAATATCGTCGGCCAAGTTAAAAAAGACCATTTTGTCCACTGCGGTGTTTACCATTGCACCGGCAATATCCATTTTACTGGGTATTGTGACATTGTCAAAATTCCTGGGAATTCCGCTTCCCTGGATTCGCATGAGTGTTATCGGTGCTATTACCTATGAACTGCCTGCGGCTACATCCACTGCTAATGCCCTGGGGATTTCTCTGGCAGAGGCGATTACGGATCCAGAGATATACTCTGCAATTGCCTGGGTTATGACGCTGGGAATTATACCGAGCATTATCCTGCCGCCTATTTTGATGAAAAAGATTCAGGGCGGTATGTTGAAAATAAAAAATAAGGATAGCAAATGGGGAGACATCTTTCTTACATCCATGTTCCTTGGTATGATTTCAGCATTCTTAGGTATGGTGTTTGCAGATATCCGATCCGGCCTGGCAGGATTTATTCCTATCTTTGTAATGTTGTTTTCTGCTCTTATTATGGCTGTCTGCGGACTGCTTATTAAAAAGTGTAACATGAAGTGGCTGGAAACTTATGCCCTGGCAATCAGTATGTTGGGAGCCATGATATTTGCCATTGTGATTACACCGTTAATTGTATAAGCAGGTGTGTGTTTGAAGGAATACATTCTTTTGGGAGTCGCTTATGCGGCAGAATGAGAGGAAATATGAGTGAATACATGAGAAAAACCGATTTATACGGAAAAATCTGGATATGGAGTGCGGTAGTGGTGGTACTATTTGTGCCTATTGCAATTTGCCTGCACTATAATGCATGGCCTCAAGGCACGGCAGTACTGAAGGGACTTTTGGGAGTGGCACCCATTTACTGGACAGTGGGTGTAATCGAAGTTATTACCTATACGCCCATGCTTGGTACCGGCGGTACCTATCTGGCCTTTGTAACCGGTAACCTGACCAGCCTAAAGGCACCCAGCGCATTAAATGCCATGGAAAATGCTCAGGTAAAGCCCGGTACGGAGGAGGGGGAAGTGATTTCCACTTTGGCCATCGCCACCAGCTCCATTGTGACCACACTGGTATTGGTAATCGGTGTATGTGGGTTGACAATGATTGCACCGATTTTGGATTCCCCGGTGCTGACGCCTGCGTTTGATAATATTTTACCTGCTTTGTTTGGTGGTCTGGCAGTGGTATATGTGAGCAAAAACTGGAAAATAGCCATAGTGCCGTTGGTGTTTATGGTGCTGTTATTCCTGGCAGTTCCGTCACTTGCAGGTTCTGTAGGCGTGCTGGTTCCGGTAGGCGTATTGATTGCTTTGAGTGCAGCCAGAATCATGTACAAGAAAGGCTGGTTATAATATGGTCCAACTGATAATAATAGCAGCTTTTCTGATTTTTGCAGCAGTTATCCTGATCCGGGGGTTATGCTTTAGGCCCGTTCCCATGGAGCCTGTCAACGAAGAAACCATTGTGCTTAATAAAGATAAGATAGTTGCAGATATGGTGGATATGATTCGTTGTAAAACAGTTTCTAATCGTGATGAAAGTTTAGTAGACCGTGAAGAATTCGCTAAATTCGAAGGATTGTTACAGGAGCGTTTTCCTACTATATATGCAAAGTGTGAATTTCAAAAGCTGGGCAAAACCGGATTACTGTTTTTTTTAAAGGGTAAGTCCGATAAAGCACCTTCTGTCTGTATGGCTCATTATGACGTGGTGCCTGTGGAAGAAGAAGGTTGGGATAAGCCTGCTTTTGAGGGAATGATTGAGGATGGTTTTATCTGGGGACGTGGGACACTGGATACCAAGGGAACTCTGTGCGGTATCGTAGAAGCATTGGAACAATTGTTACAGCAGGGCTATCAGCCGGAAAATGATTTGTACTTGTCCTTTTCCGGCGAAGAAGAGATTGACGGTCCCTCCTGCGCGGATATCGTGATCTATCTGGAAGAAAAAGGTGTGAAGCCTGCATTGGTGCTGGATGAAGGTGGCGCTGTGGTCGAAAAAGTATTTCCCGGTGTAACCAAGGAATGTGCATTGGTGGGTATAGGGGAAAAGGGTAGTGTGAACATGCGCTTTACCATGGATTCAGAGGGTGGTCATGCCTCTACACCGCCGGTACATACAGTGTTGGGACAGCTGAGCCGTGCAGTAGTGCAGATAGAAAAAAGGCCCTTTAAAAGGCAGCTGACCAAGCCTGTGAAAGAGATGTTTGACACTCTGGGCAGACATTCTAACCTGCTTTACAGAGTGATCTTTGCAAATCTCTGGTGTTTTACACCGCTACTGGATATGATTTGTAAAAAGTCCGGAGGAGAGCTCAATGCCATGATGCGTACCACAGTGGCTGTAACACGCATGGAGGGCAGCAAGGCATATAATGTGCTGCCGCCCAAGGCAAACTTCGGTATCAATATGCGTCTGCTTGGTGAGGACACCATTGACTCCGCTACTGCATATTTAAACAAAGTGATTGGTAATGATAAGATTAAATGCGAACTGATAAACGGTATGAATCCTTCCATCTATTCGGATACGGACTGCGAAGCATGGCAAAAGTTAAAGAATGTAATACATCGTACCTGGCCGGATGCAATCGTTTCGCCTTATCTGATGATGGCGTGCAGCGATTCCAGACACTACTGCCGCATTACGGACAAAGTATACCGCTTTTCTGCCATGAAACTGTCCAAAGAAGAACGTGCCATGATCCATGGCAATAATGAACGTATACCTATAGAAACTTTGTTAAAAACGGTGGAGTTTTATGTGAGACTACTAAGGGAGCTTTAGTTTTTTTGCAGGTAGTATGATTGCGCAAAGGTAGGTGGCCCCCCATCTTGCGCAGTAGTGAGTAAAATAAAAAAACTCCCATAAAAGGGAGGATGCCAAGGAAATGAATTCCTTGGCATTATTATGAAAAAGTTATTTATTAAACAATTAACTGTTACTAGCGCATCCAAGTTATTTGTTCTTCTATGATTTAAGTATACGGCACATTCGTGTCTAAAGTTTGTTATTAAACTGAATAAATCTTGAATTAATTGTAAACAAAATATGAACGAGACGGCAAATATTTGCCGTCTCGTTCGTTTATTTTGCAAAAAAACGTCTATATATAATACAATAGTGTGAAATCAGATAAAATTTATCGGGAATTTATTTGTCCAATTTCTCAGGTTCGGGGTAATCCACACCAAAAGTATCTACGACTACAGTCTGCATTACCTGGGGTTCCATAGGACGATCGCTCCAATCAGTGTTGGTCTCGGCAATTTTGTTTACCACATCCATGCCCTCGATAACCTTACCAAATGCTGCATAGCCACCATCCAGATGGGGAGAATTCTTGTGCATAATGAAGAACTGGGAGCCTGCGGAATCGGGATGCATAGCTCTTGCCATGGAAAGCACGCCTTCGGTATGCTTTAAATCGTTCTGGAAGCCGTTTTGTGCGAACTCACCTTTGATGCTGTAGCCGGGACCACCCATGCCGGTGCCGTTGGGACAACCGCCCTGGATCATAAAGCCGCGGATTACACGGTGGAAAATCAGACCGTCATAGAATTTTTTATTTACCAGACTGATAAAGTTGTTTACGGAAGTGGGCGCGATTTCAGGATACAATTCCAGTTTAATTACGTCGCCGGTATTCATTGTGATAGTTACAATAGGATTCTGTGCCATAATTGATTCCTTTCTGATTACGAATAGTGTACGCATCCATGACAAAATGTAGTATAATCATGGTATCATACTTCTGAACTATTTTAACCTAAATTAGTCAGAAGGTAAAGAGGAGATGTGGCGGAAGATGTATTTTCTGAAAAAGGTCTGCTTTTTGGTAAAGGATGAGCAGGGACGCCAGGGTGTGGAAGAACTGATAAACAAAAATAGAACCGGGGATGCAGAGTATGTCATGGAACTACAGGACGCACTGCCGGATTCTTTGAAATGTGCAAAAACAGATTTGAAAGCCGGTAAAGGGCAGAGATTTGTGGAGAATGACTGTGAAATTCTCCCAAATGCAGCTTGGGAAAATGGAACTGATATAGAGAAGGTCCTTTGGGTGACGGACTGTGTAGCATGGGGCTTACAGCTGCAGCAGACGGGACAGGCAGTACTGATGTACCTTCATGAAGGGAATGGTAGGGACGATTATTCTGCCTTTCGCTATGCTATGATGCATCCGGAGGAGCTTGACTTAGAATATTTCGAGCTGATATACCGTCGCATCAAGAGGCTTCCCTGGGATATACTGGAGACGGAGCGATTGTACTTGCGGGAAAGTATGGTGGAGGATGTGGATGCATTCTATGAGATATATAAGGAGCCGGCTATTACGGCATATATGGAAAATCTCTTTCCTACCCGTGAGGAGGAACGGACCTACATAAATGATTATATTGACAAGGTTTATGCCTTTTATGATTTTGGCATCTGGACTGTGGTGGAGAAAGCAAGCAGTAAGGTAATCGGACGTGTGGGACTGTCCTATAGAGAGGGTTACGAGGAACCGGAGCTGGGCTTTGTCATCGGGGTTCCCTGGCAGGGACGCGGTTATGCCTATGAGGTGTGTACGGCAGTGCTGGATTATGGCAGATGCATGCTGGGATTTGAGCGCGTGCAGGCTTTTGTGAAACCGGGCAACAAAGCTTCCATCGCCTTGTGCGAAAAGCTGGGATTTACAGAGTGCGAGCGTCCCATGCTGGACGGGGAAGAGCATATACGGTTTATACAGGAATTATAGAGTATATTAGATTTTACTGTGTTATATTCGACGCGGATAAATAGTGCACATTATCATGAGGAGATTAAGATGGGGAAAATACGAGGAGAGAAAGCTTAGACAATATGAAACAAACAGAGAATAAGGAAATCATAGATAGTACAGAAATGAAAGAAGAGAAGAAGGGAAAGGGAACTACGAAGGACTGTAGGAAACGATATATCAAAAGAGTTAGTATCATTCTTTTGATCCTATTGTTTTGTTTGGTACAGAATAAATGGCTGACAGTGAGTCATTACACTTATCAAAGTGGTAAGGTACCGGAGCCCCTTGATGGTTACCGCATTGTGCAGATTTCGGACTTACACAATGCAAGGTTTGGCATAGACAATAGATGGCTGATAAGTAAAGTGCAGAAGCTACAGCCGGATATGATTGTACTGACCGGAGACATTGTGGATTCCGGTTTCACGAATATAGAGGTGGCAATAGCCTTTGCAGCGCAGGCAACAGAGATTTGCCCTACCTATTATGTGACCGGAAATCATGAGAATTGGCTGACGCAGGAGGACAAGGATTATCTGATAAACGGTCTGAAGGAAACCGGTGTAGTTTGCCTTTCAGATGAGGCAGTAACCATCAATAAGGATGGGGCCATGCTTTCGTTGATAGGTCTGAATGATGAGAGCCTGTGGGACAATACATTGCAAAACTTATCGGCAGAGTTACCGGCTGAAAATCTGAAAATTCTATTGGCACACGAGCCACAATACTTTGACAAATACGCAGGAGCAGGTGTGGATTTGGTACTCTCGGGACATGCTCACGGCGGTCAGTTCCGTCTGCCCTTTGTCGGCGGGCTGGTGGCACCGGACCAAGGGTTTTTTCCCGAATATACGGAAGGTCAACACACCAAAGCAAACACGACCATGATTATCAGCCGTGGGCTGGGTAATAGTATTATTCCGGTGAGGTTGTTTAATTTGCCGGAGATTGTGTGCGTGGAGCTGGGGAGATAAAGAAAAGGAGTGAAGAAAATGTATTTATACCACTATTATGATGTTACAGTAGGGCCATTTGTCAGTCTGGCGGAGTTGCCCGTGGAGGAAGCCTGGGAGGTGATTCGTAGTATAAGAGAAACAAAGCCGAATTCCCAGTGTGCGTCCCGTCATGATCATTATGTGGAATACAGGCATAATTGTGAAGCAATACTCAGAGCTGAGTTTGCCAAAAAGAACGGAGTCATGAAGAGGAAAACGCCCCATTATATGGTAGTAGGACATAGTCCGTGGCTGAGCACTTGGTATGAACAGTGCGCGTATGTGAAAATACCTGTTGAGGAGTTTGATTTGGCCACCTTGTCTTTTACTTATGGTGATTCCATGCCTACATTTAGTGACAGTGTGAATGATGGTAAGGAGTATCGCAAGCAGATATATACCTATGATGAAATACTGAAAGTCATTGATAAGTATGGTTTGCCCCAGGACTGGAATGATGATGGTGCTCATGGTCCTGAACGGTATATTGAAGTGCAGGTATGGAGTGACGAAACCATCGATAGGTATCGTTAGTATGTTGAAGTAATAAGGAGTTGCGAGTATGCATGCAAATTCAATGTGCATATCCTGTCTTATCTCTAAGCAGGATAAAAAAATAAGACAGTTTAGTGACGAAAAGAAAAAGTCCGAGTATATGCATCGGATATTGGAAATCGTATACAAGTACGGGCAGACTGAGTCCGCACCCGGGATGTCTGAGAGAATCAATCAGGTGAGCCGGGAATTCTGGGGAGAGCCGATGGACTATGGCCCCATTAAGCACAAGTACAACCAATTGTTACTGGATAAGGAAGAGGAGCTTGAGCAGTACATCCGCAAATCGGAGGATCCGGTGCAGGAATGTATCAAATATGTTTGTGCAGGTAATTATATTGATTTCTCTGCGGTGGAAAATGTAAATGAGGAGACTTTTGAGAAACTACTGAAGAGGGTAGGAATCGAGACTGTACCCGCAGAGGAATATCAGGTCTTTAAGGCTGATTTGGAACAGGCAGAGACACTGGTTTATTTAACTGATAACTGTGGTGAAATTGTTTTGGACAAGTTATTTATCAGTTTTTTGAAAGAGGCATATCCACATTTACAAATTACGGTGATGGTTAGAGGAGCCGATGTGATTAATGATGCTACTATGGAGGATGCCAGGGAAGTGGGACTGACGGAGCTGGTGCCCTGCATAGACAACGGCAATGCTGCGCCGGGTACTGTTTTGAAAAGACTGAGTGCAGAGGCAAAGTCGGTTTTACTGGGTGCAGATATTATCCTTTCCAAGGGGCAGGGGAATTTTGAAAGCCTGTTTGGGGAAGGTTTGAACCCCTATTATTTTTTCCTGTGTAAGTGTGAGTTGTTCGTGCACCGTTTTGGAATGGAGCGATTTAAGTCCGTATTTGCGAAAGAGGAGAGGATTCAGTTTACGCAAGGACAGTAAAGTTTGGCAAGGGTGTGATACCGACAAAAAGAAATACCGGTTTTAGCATTATAAGAGTCGCAAAGCAGATAGAAATGCGATTTTCAGTAATTCTATCTGTCGAAAATAGGTATTTAGGAGGAGGTTTCAAGGTGAAAAGCAGATAGAATAGAGAATTTAGCGCTTTCTATCGGATGTAAAAATGTTTTTTAAAACAAAAATGTTCTATATTAAGAAAACATGGCAGATAGAATCATTTACTTTAGCATTTCTATCTGTCGAGAGTTTTTGTTTGTATGCTATATTGGATAAAAAAGAACTAAATATAGATAATATGTCGGCTATATTTATGGAAATAGAAGAATTTAGCTGATGCAGATAACGTAGAGCAGGATAAGTGAAGTGGAAACATAGGTGGATGTTGAAATCATCTATTTTGCTATGAGGAGAGAAAGTACATGTTGATCAACAAAGAAAAGGATATGACGCCTTTTGACATGAAACGGCTGCCGATGCAGCAGAAGTGGTATCTGATGCCACTTCTTTGGGGTGGGTCTTGGATTATGACCAGGCAGTTTAAACTAAAGATTCATAAGAAAAATATGGATGGCTTCAAGTCGCCGTACTTGGTAATAGCTACCCACCAGGGGTTTTCGGATTATTACATAGCACCGCTGGCATTATTTCCTCACAGGGCAAATTATGTGTCGGATATGGAAGGCTTCGCGGCTTTTGGTGAGTGGTTGTATCGAGCCATAGGCTGCATTGGTAAGAGGCGGTATGTACCGGATATTACGGTTGTGAAAAATATAAAGCATGCACTGTGCAAAGGACGAAGCGTGGTGATCTACCCGGAGTCCAGGCATTCCAATGTGGGGACCACGGCCTACATTCCACCCAATATGGGCAAGCTTGTCAAGGCGATGAAGGTACCGTTGGTGATATTGACTGCCCATGGAAGTTATCTGGCTAATCCTTTTTGGGATGAGGAGCATACCCGCAAGGTTCCTATGGAGGCTACATTGGAGGGTGTGTATACCGCGGAGGAAGTAGAGAAGCTTTCTGCCCGGGAGATACAGCGAACCATTGAGGAGAAGCTGCAATATGATGAGTATCTGTGGCAGAAGGAGCATTATATTGAGATTACAGGTGAGAAGCGTGCAGAAGGCTTGCACAAGGCATTATATCAGTGCAGGGTCTGTGGCACAGAGTTCTCCATGAGAAGCAGTGGGAGCAGATTGCACTGTAAGAAGTGCGGCGCTACGTGGGAACTGACACCCCTTGGATATTTAGAAGAAATGAGTCGTGTCACATTGGATGCAAAAACACCCATACAAACAGTGGCAGAGGAGAATGGGACGGAGCAGATACACATCCCGGACTGGTATGAGTGGCAGCGGGAAAATGTGATAAAGGAAATTCAGACAGGCAAAGGTGAGTATACTTACAAGGTGCGTGTAGAAGCATTGCCCAATGCCAAAGGATTCATAGAATTAGGGGAAGGAATGCTGAAATTGGATGCTGAAGGGTTTTATTTACATCTGGATGCAAAGGGAGATCAGGCAGCACCGGGACATGAAGAAAGAGTACTATTCTTTGCCCATGGGTCCAGAGAATCTGTACAGACCGAGTATAATTACCGCGGGAAAGGACCGGGAATCGTGCTTTCCGACAGGGATTGTTGCTATTATATTTATTCGCAGGAGGAGCACTTCAATCCCACGAAAATACAGTTTGTAGGAGAATATTTACATCAAAAACACTGATTCTACCCAAATTCGCCTTTTGGGGGATGTGCTTTTGCAGGCATAAAATGTAGACTGAGAGCATCAAAACAAAGCGGAGGTGCCCATAATGGATCAAATGGCAGTAGGACAATTTATTGCAAAGAAACGAAAAGAGAAAAATCTGACACAGGCGCAGCTGGCTGAAAAGCTTGGTGTGTCAAACAAGACGATTTCTAAGTGGGAATGCGGCAAGTGTATGCCGGATTATTCTATTGTAGAAGCTTTATGTGCTGAATTAGGAATCACTCTTAACGAACTAATAGATGGAGAAGAAGTGGAAAAGAGTATACGTACCTATGATAATGAAAGTATTATGAAAATGCTGGAAAAGCAACAGCGTATGAAAAACATGAAAATTTTAATGATGGGATATGTGCTTGGCATAATGGGAATGGTAATGTTCATAATGTCCAAGTTTGTTGGTGGGACACAGTTTCAGGATTTTATTTCCGGTTTTATGATGGGAATGTCCATTGTGCAGATGCTGGTGGGTATCTTGCTGTTAGGGATATTTGTAGCAAGAGGCGGTATGAATAAAAAATGAGTGCAGCAAGTATCTTTTTAAAAGAAATCATGCTATAATACAAAAGCATATATTGCAGATAATAACAAATATTAATTGTGTGGAGGTAAAGAATATGGTGGCATTCTTAAGATTAAGAAATATCTAAGTACATAGAACTGCGTTAAATAGTTTTATGTACAGTCAAAACACTGAAAACTATTTAATAAAGGAGATTTGTAATGATATTTCAAGATAATGTAATCAAAGAGTATTTAAAAAATGTTTATTTTATAACCGGAACACCTTGTGGAGGAAAGACAACGATTTCGCGAGAGTTGGCTAAACGACACAATTTACTGGTTTATGATATTGATGAGCAGTTTGAAAATCATAAAAAACTTTCAAATGCTATTTTCCAACCAGCAATGAACAAAGTTTTTAAAGATGCGGATGCGTTTTTCGGGCGTACTGTAGAGGAATACAAGCAATGGCTGATTGATAACACAAGAGAGCAATTAGATTTTGTATTATTGGATTTGATTCGTCTTTCTCAAAATCAAATTGTATTGTGTGACTGTCATTTAACAATGGAACAGGCTGAAAAAATCACAGATGTTTCCCGAATCGTCTTTTTGATAAAAGAGCCTTCGAATTTGGTTGATGATTATTGTAATCGCCCCGACCATCAGGGATTTAACGCTTTTATAAACAGTACATCCGATACGGAAAAGGCAAAGGCAGTATGTAGTGCAACCTTAAAAAGTCTCAATGAGAAAAGTTATGAGCTAATTAAAAATAGTGATTATTTCTGGCTGGAAAGAAGCGAGAACAGTACGGTTGAGGAAACGGTTAGGAAAGTGGAGCAACACTTTGGTTTGTCCCCCAAAAGCTTCAGTATGGATACACTGGAGATAAGAAGAGTCGACAAGGATACAGAATTAGTAGATAGACTATTAGATTTTGTTGAGAACTTTTCTTGGGAAGATGTAAAAGAGCATGCACTGCGGATGATTCGTAACTGGGTCTTTACAGATTGGGAGACGGTGTTTGTGGCAATGGTAGATGGTCAGATTATTGGAATGGTTTCTGTGATGAAAACGGACTATTATCCATTACCTGAAATATATCCGTGGGTATCAAGTGTGTTTGTAGCGGAAGACTATCGTGGACATAGAATTAGTGAAAAACTGATTGATTTTGCAAATGAATACGCAAAAGCAAATGGGTTCGATAGAACCTATATCCCGTCAGAGCATATTGGTTTATACGAGAAATATGGATATCGTTATCTCAAGGATATTGTTAATTATGGGAATGGAACAGACCGATTATATGTTAAAGAATTAAAGTGATAAACAGAATGTTCATTTTCAATTTGTAGAATTTCAAAAAAGCACCCGTCCATTTTGGACGGGTGTTTCTTCTTATATACCTAAATAACTATCCTTTGGTGCATGATCTTTAGCGTAAATAAAGATGCGCTCCAGTACGACGCCGGGATCCATGGCATAGATGGTAAGCTCGTTTACTTGCGAATTGCACTGTATTTCGGTGCGGACCTTGCGGATGTGGTCCATAACACCCTTGCTCCAGGAAGGGTCTCTCCAGTCGCCGGCACGATAAGTGTCGGGAAGGATATGGATTTCCTGCTTTTCTTCATCATTTACTTGGAGGGCAATCCTTTGTGCGCCCTTATAGGCAACGGGACTGGTGGGTGCCATCCAGATTTCTGCGATGAAGGTTTCTGCGCCGGAGGTGGTGGCAGGGGAAGTATTTTCGGCAGAAACGTCTGCGCCTAAGGAGTTCATGGCAAATCGATAGGTCAGTGCAGGTGCTTCTTCGTTCAGGGCAAAGGAAGCGGTACCGGGGAATACCTTCATGCCGAAGCCGCTGCGCCCATATCCTTCTAATTCCACATATGTAGCGGTAGCGCCGTCATCTATACGCACATCCTGCTTGCTGACAAAATCTGTAGCATCGATGGCGATAACGCCCTGCCTGGGATATGCAATATCTGACGTAACAGGGACAGGTTTCTTTGCACGAACTACAATCTCCGGGTCTGCTTTATGTTCTACAATCAGTCTGGATTTGGTGGAGCGTACGGTTAATATTACACTGTCTTCCATAAGTCCGTCTGCCATGTTCTCGGGATGGCAGGTCAGGTGTACTTCCTGCAATAACTCGAAGCTTCCGGTCGTGGAGGAGATTTCTAACCAGGGAGCGCTGCCCAGAATTTCATATTCCACAGTGCCAATGCCTGTATTGGCCAGTTCAAGAGTAACGGTTTCCGTACCCGGATCCATGAAATCATCCACAATAATTTTACGTGCTCCGCCAAATACACGGATGGCTGTAGCTGCATCATCCTTTCGGGAAAGGGACAGTCGGGGCTCCTCGTAGGGTTCTACGATGTGGCATACGGGGTAATTGCAACCATCTTCGTTCCAGGTATTAAAGCCTATGTGTGCTTCCAGCTCCATGCCCTTCCATTTGCCGTCCCGGAAAGCTGCAAATTCTGCACCCAGCGCTTTGTCCTTTTCAAAGCATTCCTTTACATAGGCGGCATAGGTGTTGGCAATGACGCGGCTCTGGCTTGCGTAGTGATGGTTTTTGCCGGTGTAAATCCACATTTTGTACAGATTCATGCCAGCCTTTTCAGGATAATAGATCAGACTGTAATAGGCCTGAAAAGCACGTTCATTCTGCATTTCCTGCAGTTTTGCATATACTGTATCCGCCAGCTTTTCGCATGCGTCGATTCTGGCAAGGATTCTATCCGCTTCTAAATAATTACAGGGGTGGAATACCTTTTCATTCATGGCCTCCGGACGACGTAATGCGTTGATGGTCATGAATTCGGTATATACCTGTTCCATGTCATGGCGCAGCACATCGGGTACGTCCGGGAACATGGCTGCCATCTTATCACTGAGATACTTTTTCCAGCTGTTAGGGGCGCTGCTTCCCCATGTTTCGTAATCATATGCCAGGGTCAGGAAATATTCCAGCTCCTTTTCATTGCCCTTGATATCGCCAACATTTACAATCCACACATCCTGAATACCATAATCATAGGCCATACACATCTGATCCCAGATCTTAGGCAGTGGCGTGGAAGGGATCCATTCGTAGGACACGGGGGCACCGTGATAATCCAGATGGTAATACATGCCAAAGCCGCCGCCGCGCTGCGTGATTTGTTTATGGAGCTCCTTAGAAGGGAGACTGCGCAGGAAACCGTAGTTATCCTCACAGAGCATACAAATCACATTCTCTAGACCATCCCAGTCCTTTAAGCCGGCTACTGTTTCGTCTCCGTAAAAGAAGGGCTCTACCTCCTTGTACACAGCCAGAAGCTGCTTTTGATTGGCTTTTTCTTCGCCCAGGCATTCCTTTATCAGCTGTTTTTGAACGGTGATAACATCCTTTAATAAATCGATATTTTCCTTTAGTCCGGAATCGTCCCCCAGTATGGTGGAATCGTTTTCACCGCGCATACCTATGGTAATCAGGTTTTCGTATTTGCCGCTTCGAAGCAGTCCATCCCGCCAGAACCGGGTGATGCCTTCCCGATTGGTGAGGAAGCTCCAGTCATTTCCGTAAGGGGAATTCTCGCCTTTTACCAAAGAAAACTCGGCACCGGAGCGCAGGCAGGGTTCGTGGTGGGAGAAACCGATTACCACACCGTAAAGGTCTGCCAGTTCCTCGTTCAGACTGCCGGGGCCGTCCAAGGGGAAGTTGGAGCACCACATGGCGGGCCACAAATAATTACCCTTCATACGAAGTAAGAATTCAAAAACCACATCATAGGCCTTGGCATTTACATCACCAAACTTTTCTCTGGTCCACTGACCGAAACAGGGCCACTCGTCATTGATAAAGAAACCTCTGAACTTTACACTGGGCTCCTTGGAAACAAGAGACCAGTCATCGCCTAATGGAATGTCAGCCTGCTTTAGAGGGTCCACATCGCCCCAGAAGCACAGAGGTGTCACTCCGATATATTCGGACAGGGAAAACATACCATAGATGGTGCCCCGTTTATCGCTGCCACATATAATAATCAGTTCTTCCAGACCGGGAAAAGGGTTCTTCACCACTGTACGCAGGAAGCACTCCCACTTGCCCTGCAATGCTGAAATATCCAGCTTTCCTGCGGCAACTAATTGGTCAATGAGGGGGCTATGGCCGAGTGTGGCACAGAGCACCACGGGTGTGCTCTGTGACTCCTTGCAGGAGTCGATGGTTCTAATAATCTGAGGTTTCTGATTACATACTTTTTCAAAGTCCAGAGCCACTTTTTCGGCTATTTTATATACGCCTTCATAGGCTTCTTTTTCTACGAATATGGTGATGGGTTCATGGTTGTGTATCAAATACATATTTTTACCTCCGGGGATAAGTTTTTTAATCAGTTTATTGATTCTTTAACATGGTATAAACGTTATGAAAAGCTTCCTTTACTTCATAACCTTCAGTAAACAGGCCGCAGTATGGACCGTTTTGCTTGTAATGGTATCCGCTGGGGTCAGCGTTAGGTGCATCATATAAGCCCCATATGGAAATGCCGGTCAAAGGCTTTTCCTCCCCTGCGTTAATGGCCACTAAACGTTCCATCAGTCTGGCATAATATTGGGCATGTTTTTCCATGGTAGCCTCATCGTCATTATAGTTACGTACCGCCATCTCCGTAATTTGAGATTCTACGCCGTGATCCCAAAACATCCAAATGGCCTTTTCAATATTGTCGATATCCGCATTGCTCATGCAGCCGCTCTGAGTACCGTATCCACCGATATAACCCTGCATACCTACACCGTCAACAAGCTTCCGGTAGTTGCCGTTTTCGTCCGTAGCATAGGAATTGATGCTGTCAATCAGTGCGCAGATAGCCTCTCTTTTTCTGCTGCTAAAAGTACTGTAATCATTGTAGTACAGTTTTATATTCACATCAGGATTTTCTGCCTGCAGGGCATCCACGGTGTTTTTTGCATACAGGAAGGATAATTCTACATAATCGTTGCCTATAATCTTATAGAACATATTGTCTTTGCCACCTCTTTTGGTACGAATGTGTCTGGCATCACTGTAGTCCCAGGTACTGAGGTCATCACCTACAGCCTCATTTACAACATCCCAGCAGTACACCAGGCCGGGGTAGTTCTTTTCGTAGTAAGTAATGGTTTGGGAAATGTAGGATTCTAAACGTTTTTTCAAGGTTGCGGCATCCACATAATCACCATTACTTTTATACCCTTCACGGAAAAACCAGTCACTCATATTGGAGTCCCACACTAATACATGGCCTCTGATGCGGGTGCCGGTTTCCGATGCAACATCGATAACACAGGCGGATTTGTCAAAATTCATGCGAGGCATGCCATCCTCAGATTTCTGCGAGGCCTGCTGATCCAGCAGGGTATAGGCTTTCATTTCATTACTGGCGGTAATGCTGTTAAAATGTGCTCCGATGAGACTTTTTAAGGTGTAATCATCGGGAGTGGAGGAATTTACTCTTGTTCCAAACAGGATATTGTGTTCTGCTAATAATTCTGCCATGTTTTCATATGCATAAAAATCTGTGGAAAAAGGTATTTCCTGTACTTCGGCGGTATTTTCCGTAGTATCATCGGCGGATGCAGTTTCCTTGCCTGTATCCGGTGCAGAAGTGTCAGGGGAATCGGTATTGTTTGTATTGGAAATGTCCTCGGTGGCTTCTGTAGAAGAGCTATCGTTTACAGTAGTTGACGAAGGAGTGTTATCGCCACATCCTGACAGGGTCAGTGTCAGCATCAGGCCTAATGTAATTAATAATAGGTACTTCATAATAATCTCCTTTAGTTTATTAGATAAATCCTTATACTTTAATAATAAAGTATTTTTGCGCAATTTCCTTGCGTTAAGATATAAAAATATTGCGCGAATAGACTTTTTTGAAAAATTCGTGTATAGTGAAAATGATAAAGCACTGGAGAATACAGGATATCCCTCATTTCGTAGGGTAAAAGTGAGGATTTAGATTGGAGATATGTATGAAGAACGGTTATATTTATGAACCCTATTATAATGAGATACTGTGCAATTACAAGAAAACCCGGGGTTATCAGACCTATCCCTATCATAGGCATAACGGCTATGAAATCTATTATTTCATACAGGGAAACATTAACCTGTACATAGAGGACAAATGCTATCTGCCCCGGCCCGGGGACCTGGCAATTCTGGCACCTAATTGTCTGCATAGAATTGTGAGTCTGGATGAGCAGGCCTACGAGCGAATCACCATCAATATCAAGGAATCGGTTTTGGAGAGATTGTCTACAGCTACTACTGATTTGGCTGCCTGCTTTCATACGGGCAATCTCCGTGAACAGGCGCCTATTCAGTTACCTGATGAAATGCGGGGAGAGTTTGCCTCTTTGACTGCTGCATTGGAAGAGGCGCTGGGCGGCCATGAATATGGAGCAGACATTATGATACAGGTTTATTTAAGTCAGATTTTGCTGCTAATTAATAAAACGTACCAACAGTGTAGTGCGATACAAAATAATATCATGCCGCCGGTAGTGAAAGATACCATGAATTATATTCAGGAGAATTTGGATAAAGAAATTACCGTGGCTGATTTGTCGGGACATTTTTACAGAAGTGCCACCTATATCAGTCGTTTGTTCAAAAAGCATACCGGACTTACACTACGGGAATATATACTGGACTGCCGTATCGAGCACGCAAAAAAAATGCTCTGCGCAGGACATAGTGTATCGGAAGCCTGTTACGAGTCAGGCTTCCGTGACTATGCTAATTTTATCCGCAGTTTTAAAAAGGTGGTGGGCGTAGCACCGGGGAAATATAGAAAAATGTGAAGGTCATCAAAGTAATTTGGCAGGTGTATATGTACTGCTCTAAGGTGTAGAGCGGTACATGTGCACCTGCCAAGTTTTTTTGTGCTATAAAAGTAGTGGCGTGAAATGGTCTATACTTCGGTTGTCACAATCATAATTCTGTTGAAAAAGTTACCTCCCTGATTGATGGTGAAATCAGTAGAGGATTCGCCATCAAAGTCATTGCCAAAGCCACCGTGGCCATGGCCGCCAACGGGTCTTTGACCGTTTCCGCCTTGGAAGTTGCCGCCAAAATCGCCTTCGGGGATTTCACCCTGAGGCATCTGGGGACGTTCCATACCTTCAGGGTGTTCCGTGCCATCGGGTATTTCAGGTCTCGCACCCTCAGGGCGCTCCATGCCTTCCGGTAATTCAGGTCTTTCGCCCTTAGGCCATTCCATGCCTTCCGGCATCTGGGGCATTTCGCCTTCGCCGAAATTGCCTGCGGGGATATCCATGTTGCCGGGGCCGCCAAAGCCGCCCATACCGCTACCGGAGCTTGCGGTCATCTGGTCAGCACCGCACCAAAGGGTGTAGGTGCCAGCTTGTAAATCGGGAGCGGAGATGACCAGGTAGGTATAATCATTGACCGGTGCCCATTCTTTTACGATTTGTTCCTTTTCATTCTTTAAAGTATATGTGGTGCCGCCCTTTTGTCTGGAAGCAAAGGAAAATACTGCGTAGTTTTGGGAACCATCTTCCAGACGGTCATACATATTGCCGGAGGCAGCTATGGTACCGCCGTTTACATGGATGCCCATGTCAGAATCAATACCTGCATCGCCGCTGTTACTACAAGCTGCTGCAGTAACGGTGCCGCCGTTGATGACCAGCCAGCCGTTGGAATCGATACCGTCCCCCTCGCCGGTTGTACCGGCTACTAAAATGTTTAAATTACCGCCGTTAATAGTGGTGACAGATACTCCGTCCTCGTTGGTATTGATACCGTCATTGCCGGAAGTAATATTGATATTGCCACCATTGATGGTCAGGTGCAGTTCGCTGTCCAGACCCTCGTTTTCGGCGTTGATGTTCAGGATACCGGTACCACCGTTTATGTTCAGGCTTCGTTTGGAATAAAATGCTGCGTCATATTTGTGCAGCTTCTTGTTATCAATTACCTCAGTACCATCATCACTTAGTTCATAGGACTTATAGATGCGGGCTACATAGGAGCCGTTTATGGTGTTGGTGGTGTCATCACAGATAAAAACATTGGCACCGGCTTTGGTAGTGTCCACCTCGTGAGTGGCGGTTTCCGTGTCGGTACTGCCGCATTCGTATACATTGTAAAAAATTACGCCGGGGGCAACGCTACAGGTGATATCTGCGCCGTTTAAATAGAGATTCACTACGGCTTCGGGATCAGATTCCGCGTCATCCCCTAAGTCAATGGCAATCTGACCGGCAGAAAGGGAACCCTCCAGCACATAATCACCAGGCTGGGTAATGTGGATAACGGTATGAGCGTCCGCTTCTGCTTGGGAATGCTCGTCGTCTTCGGTGCCTTCACCATAGGTAAAGCCCTGTCCCTCCAGGTAAAATACGATATCATTGGCTGCATAAACACGGGAAGCGGAATCTGTAGAAATCGACTTGCCATCCACTGTACTTCCCTCGTCTGAAAGGATGATGCGGATTGCATTTTTTGGCGCGGTAAAGCTGGTAGCAGGCTCTTCTTTGGCAGAGGTTTGTGATTCCAAACTGCTTTCTACTGTGCTTTCTGCCGGGTTGGAAGAGCTGACAGTTCCTACGTCAGCCAGGGTCTTGCCGCAGCCTGTCAGTAGTCCGGCTATCAGTGAGCCGGTAAGTAGTATAGTAGTTAATTTTTTCATAATGCTCCTTCTTTCTGCATGATTTAAATCCTCAGACAGTGCTATGGAATAAACATCTGCTATTTGCTCAGTATAAAATAAACATGTGATAAATTTGTGATAAGTTTTATAAGAAATGATGATTTTTCAGAAGCAGGAGATAAGGGACTGAAAATAATGGAATAACGATAGATGGCCCACGCGAGGTGCGTGGGCCTAGGGGGTATATATCAGAGTGCGTAGTCCTCATGATACCAAATATTAGTTGCCGTAAAAAATCTGTGCGATAGGTGAATCGGGTGACAGGAATACGGTCTTGTTTTCACCTGACATAGAGATTTTCAGGGCATCCAGGCTTCTTACAAAGGTGTAGAAGTCCTGCTTGGAAGGATCAGAGTAAGCCTCGGAAAGGATTCTCATGTACTCGGCTTCACCTTCTGCAATTAAGATCTCCGCCTCTTTTTCTGCTTCAGAAAGCATCACAGTCACTTCCTTGTCGGTAGTGTTTTTAATCTTCTGTGCTTCGGAGCTACCTTCTGCAGTATAGGTTGCAGCGATATTGTCACGCTCGGAAATCATACGCTCGTATACTGCGGCTTTGTTGTCGCTGGGAAGGTCCAGCTGCTTGGTTTCAAATGCTAATAATTCGATACCGTACTGATCCAGCGTGTTACCGATATTACGGATGATTGCGGCGGATAATTCGCCGTCTCTGCCGGAGATTACTTCCTCCTGGGTAATACTACTGATGACGTTTTTAGTTGAGTTATAAACAATGGTGTCCAGACGAGTCTCCGCATTGGTGATGGAGGAGTTCAGTGTCTGCGCAAATTTCAAAGGGTCCGTGATATGCCACAGGATATAGCTGTCGCAAATCATGGTCTTTTTGTCGCTGGTGATAACATCAGAAGCGGATAAGTCATATAAAAGAGTCATTTTGGGCAGGGTGTCTACACTCTGGATAAAAGGAATCTTAAAACTGATGCCGGCTTCGTCTACTACATGGTCGATTCTACCGAACTGACGAATCAGGCTGTATTCATTTTCGTTGGTAATTACGATGCTGGATGAGCCGATAATCACGACTGCAAACAGCACCACGATTAATAAAATTCTCTTAATTGCTTTCATATATGCTCCAATTCTGCAGCGCCTACGGGCTGCCGATAACGTATCTTGTTAATTTGCAGGGATGACCGGTGAAGAGCTTTCCGTGGTGGCAAAGGGTTCTACCGGGTAAAAGGTCTGTACGTCGCCGTTGGGACTTTCAATGATGACCTTTAAGTCAGGCAGAATTTCTTCCATGGTCTCATAAAACATACGCTGTTTGGTAATGGTAGGGTTCTTTATGTATTCTTCGTACATTGCATTGAAACGTGCTACCTG
This sequence comes from Acetatifactor sp., assembly GCA_045597105.1. Classification (GTDB taxonomy): domain Bacteria; phylum Bacillota; class Clostridia; order Lachnospirales; family Lachnospiraceae; genus Acetatifactor. Next base: position 83,400 of record JAZODQ010000006.1, on the reverse strand, counting down.
AGCGGTTGCTTCGTTGATACGCTCGGTCTTTTGAGCTTCCGCATCCTTAATAATACCGTCGGCCTTCGCCTGAGCGGAAGGAATCTGCTCGTTTTTGTACTTATTGGCATTATTAATAGCGGTTTCTTTACCCTGCTTTGCAGTTTCTACAGCCTTGAACGCTTCCATTACCTCAGTGGTAGGAGGCTCAGAATCCTGGATAGTGATATTCACCAGCTGTACACCGATGTCCTGAGTATCTAATTCCTGAATAATCATTTCTTTAATAGTTGCCTGAATTTCGTTTTTGCCTGTGGTCAGTACGCTGTCTACATCATAGCTGCCGATTGCGCTACGTATGCAGCTCTGGCTGATATTTCTCAGGATTTCCACAGGATACTTGGAGGCGTATACGGCCTTTACGGGATCACTGAAACGATATTCCACGAAGAAGTCAACATTTACAAAATTGTAATCTGAGGTAATCATCATGGATTCATCCGTGCTTTCATTAGATTCAAGGTTATATCCGATGGAGAATCCCTGGATGGTAGTGTTTACTTTTCTCACCTGCTGTACAAAAGGTATCTTGAAGTGAAGACCCGGGTCTGTCACTGCCTGTGCCTTACCGAAGGTTACCAGTACGGCCTGCTCCTGCTCACGTATCTGGTAGGTGGAATTAAATAAAAGTACCAGCACTACGATGATGCCGATTATAATGGCAATCAGCTTTCCGCTTGCTGCTGCATTAGGTATTTTTTGGCCGGTCATGGTTTCAAAACCGTTTTTTCTGTTACGAAAGGAATCATTAGTCATAAATTATTCGCTCCCTTCTGCTCTTTGCGTAAAAATGTTTCTTTCGTTTCTACTACTATACTAAATAAATTTAAGTTTCACAATGGGAATATATGCACGTTAGAACACCTTATTGTGCAAAACATATTCAAAAGGAGAACATAAAATAGAGAAAAATGCACATCGGAAGCATTCGGCATGAGTGAAAGTATGTGGAAGAAGTGTGTGTTTCGTGGTATAATGGGCGTGCTCAATGTAGCTGGATTTTGGAGGTGAAACTGAGAGATAACTTTGTATTTTATGGAGAAAATCTAATGAAGAAAAAGATAATGAAAGTTATTAAAAGAATAGCAATTGTTTTATTTATCTTATTAATTGCATTCTTTTTAATTAGAGCATTCGGAAAAGGAATTTACAATCAAACTCCTGATGGTGGTATCAATGAGTCAATGTATATTGATATTAATGGCACAAAGCAGTGGATTAATATTTATGGAGAGGACATAGATAATCCCGTCTTGCTGTATTTGCATGGTGGACCCGGCTCGGCAACAAGTCATATTGATTATGCCTTTACAAGAAAATGGGCTGATGTATATACGGTAGTAACATGGGACCAGCGTAATTGTGGAAAGAGTTATGATCCGGTTCAGAACAATATTGTATTAACACGAGAATTGTTCTTAACAGATGGCAAGGAAGTAACAGAGTTTGTATTGGATTATCTCTCAAAGGATAAATTGACTATTCTCGGACATTCATGGGGGAGCTTCTATGGAGCTAATTTGGTACATGAATATCCCGAATATTATGAATGCTTCATAGGAGCAGGACAACTTGTAGATTGCTTGGAAAATGAAGAGGCTTTTAAGCAAGAAGCTTTATTATGGGCACAAGATGATGAAGCAATGTTGAACTTAGTAAATCAACTGACCCCCAATAATGCTACAGTAGAACATTTTTCTATAAAAAATACAATAATGCAGAAATATGGTTATGATATAATGGTAAATGGTTCTGACTATAATCTGATTTCGACAATAATATTTAATCCGAACTATTCTATCATTGATTGGGTAAACTATCTTAAAATAGACATGAGTGCATATTTGGATTTTTACTCTTCTGAGGAATTTGCATCGTTCTCTTTGAAAGACAGAGTTGATTATCAAGTACCATTTTACAATATAAATGGAGATAAGGATTATCAAACAAACTATAAATTAGCACAAGAATATTTTGAAAAAGTAAATGCGCCATACAAACAAATGTATTTAATGGAAAATATGACGCATGGTTTGTTAGAATCAGATTCAGAAGGATTTTCTGAGATTATTCATCAAATTGCAGAAACAGAAAGAGAGAGATAACTTTCAGTGATACTGAGTGATGAAGTTGAATTCTACGGAGGTTTTTGGATATGAAAATTCTTGAATTTGGTGATACAAGTAAAAGAAAGATTATTCTTATACATGGCTTTCAGAGTCCTTGGCAGGTGTGGACTAAATATATAGAGTATTATAAAAATGATTTTCATATTATAGTACCTATAATGTCAGGACATAATCCAGAGAAAAAAGAAGATTTTATTTCATTTTCTGCAGAAGCAAAGCAAATTGAAGATTATATAATTCCACGTTATGGAAAAGATATGTATGCTGTTTATGGTATGTCAATGGGTGGCGTTTTGACAGCAACATTGTGGCAGAACAAAAAATTGTTTTTTGAAAAAGTTATTTTTGATGGTTCGCCGTTGGTGTCCCTAAATGGATTTATGAAAAGATTTATGAAGAAATTTTATCTTGATATAACGCACAAGTCACAGCAAAGGGACAAGAAAACTGTGGAACAGGCAACAAGGGTAATTATTTCAGAGGATAATCTTGGTAATCTTTTGGATGTGCTTGATAATATGTCTGATGTAACTGTTAAAAACAGTATAGATGGTATAGCGGGTTTTAAATTAAAGCAAGATATAGGCACTTCAAACACAATGGCATATTTCTTTCATGGGACAGCTCCTAATGAAATGCTTGCAAAAAAATCTGCTAAATATGTTATGAAGTATTATCCGACCACGGTAGTAAAATGTTTCAAAGGTAAATTTCATTGTCAAAATGCGTTATTTAATCCAGAAATCATGATTGCTGAACTGGATAAAATACTTAAATAATAGAGAATGGGAAGGAATTGTCATCTACAAGCAAACTTTTCGTCCGGTTCAGATGCTTACGGTAATTCCAAGTATTCAAAATGGGATGCTCGAAGGGCTTGCATTGTCTTGGTTAGTTGGAGCAACAGTTGGAATGGTAATGCTAGCTGTTTGCTTTCAGAAGGAAGTACGCCTCGCTGGGAATGGTGTATTGTAAAATGAAAAAGATAGGAAATAGAGCGTATTGCAAAAATATCCAATGACGCACAGATTGTTTCTTTCGTATATCGCTTCAAAAGCGAATCAATTCACAAAATCTATGAAAGATTAACTGTGAAAAATCGGTTACAATAAGGTCGGAGGTAAGAACAATGCAAAAGAAAATAAATTTTCAGTTGGCATATTTACGTAAGAAAAAGGGCATTACACAACAATCTCTGGCAGAAGTGATAGGAACCTCTTATCAAAATATCAGCAAATGGGAAAACGGCATTACCATGCCGGATCTCACTATATTGCCGGTTCTCTCAGAATTTTTTGGTGTAACAACCGACCAGCTACTTGGTTTAACGGCTATACAAGAGGATGGTTATTTGGAAGAAAAAACCGACACCGATGAATTTTGGAACGAAAAGCTGCCCTATTTAATACGTCAGCAAAAAATCAGCTGGAACGAAGACTATTTCGAATTCTTGATTAAGAACGTCTGGGGAATCAACGAGCCTGTAGATGTTTTGGACTTAGGTTGTGGCTACGGTTACATCGGTCTTTCTTTATTGCAATATTTACCGGAAGGCAGCACCTATACCGGCGTGGACTTTTCAGCAAATCTTCTTCAATATGGCAAAAAAATGTTCCGGGAAAAACAACTTCCGGCCACCTTTGTTCAGGAAGATATTTTGAACTACAAAACTAAAAAGAAATATGATATCACCATGTGCCAAGGGGTACTCAGACATTATGGAACTTCCGAACCGATTTTAAAGAAAATGCAGGCACTTACCAAAGAAGGAGGTCTTATCGTTAGTATGGATATCAACCGAGAAATTGAATTGGACGGTATCTATATCGATGGTATGGACTACGATAAGTTGTGCAATCGAAACGGTAGCAGAAAACATTGGCTTGCAGAGTACGAAAACGGTGACAGAGACTATGCCGCCGCCATGCGAAGTGCACATCGGATGCATCAGCTGGGAATAAAGAATATTGAAATACGATTAAACGACAAGGTATCGTTCTTCTCTCCGGATCAGGCCGACTATGAAAAAAACATAAGTAACATGATGGAGTTTAATGCATTATGGTACAAGGAACCGGAACAGGATGTGATAGAACGCCTGATGAATCACGGCATGACTCGCAGAGAGGCGTTGGCCTATTATCAGAGAGGACAGGAAATTATTGATTTTCTTAAAAATAATCCTAAGGCTACCGTAACCTGGTTACGGGGAAAATTAATTACCTTCGGAAGAAAGTAGGTGCACATGAAAATATTATGCTCTACCGGTGGTATTATCGGACCGCAAAACCAACGGAATTACAGACTTTTAGAGGCCTATAGTAAAGAACTTTTTTGCGACGGATTTGAATTAATGATGTATAAGGCTTGGTACGAGGAAATTGACGACCTAATCTCTTATCTGAAAGGATTACGGCTTTATATTCCGGTCGTACATTGTGAAAAAAACATCGGCTGTTGTATTGGTACAGGTGCAGCAGAGGAGATTGAACGTGGCTTTGAATTTTTCAAAGCGGATTGCCGGTTGGCAAAAGAAATATCCGCGCAAAAGTTAGTTTTACATTTATGGGGAGGAAGGGTTTCCGATAGCAATTTCGAAACTAACCTGTCCTGTTACAAAAAGCTTAATGAAATCGCAAGACAATACGGTCTGGATTTACTGATAGAAAATATCGTTTGCAACGTGAAGGACCCTATGGCAAGATGGTGTCAACTGGTGGAACGGTATCCTGATATCAGATTCGTATTCGATACAAAGATGGCAGCCTTTCACGGACAGATGGAGCTTTTGTATCAAAAAGAGTACGAATGGCTATGGAAAAACGGACATATCTGTCACTATCACATCGGCGATTACGGCAGCATTCCGATGGACTGGGCGAATCTGAAATCACTTCCCATCGGAAAAGGAAATATTGATTTTAACAGCTTTGCTGCATTTTTAAAGAGTATTAATTATAACGGGTTTCTTACCCTGGAAGGGACCTCCTTCAACGATAACGGAGAGGCCGACATTGCATTGTTAAACAACTGTTTTGAAATCATGCGAGGCTGGTAAACCGGTCTCGAAAAACGTTTTGCTATTGCTCCATCCAAACAAACCGTACCCTATGGTTGTTTCTGTATAGAGAGTAAAAAGCTATAGTGGCTTTTTAATTTTAGGCAATTATATCACGATCGATATTTGTGAAAATATTATTAATTTACGCAACAATTCACTGAAAACTCTTTTAAAAATGCACAAAAAGTGGTAAAATATATAGCATGCCGTAAATGAAATATGATATGCAAATATATTTCATGCAGGCGACATTTTACAAAAGAAAGGAAGGCGAGAAAGATGCAGAAGTATATTATGGCATTGGATCAGGGAACAAGCATCTCACGTTGTGTAATTTTTAATAAGGAGGGTAATGTTGTTTCCAAAGCAGAAAAAGAAGTGAAACCTATTTACCCTATAGCCGGATGGGTGGAGCATGATCCCATGGAGCTTTGGTCTTCGCAGCTTGGTGTGATTATGGAAGCAATGGCAAAAGGAGGTATCAGTGCGCAGCAGATCGCGGCTATCGGTATTTCCAATCAGAGAGAGACAGCTATTGTATGGGATAAGAATACAGGTGAGCCTGTTTATAATGCAATCGTTTGGCAGTGTAATCGTACCGCGGAAATGATTGAAGAATTGAGAAGCGATGATTTGGACAAAATGATAAGAGAAAAGACCGGTTTGGTTAACAGTGCATATTTCAGTGCATCCAAGATTACATGGATACTGGATCATGTACAGGGAGCCCGTGCTCATGCGGAAAAGGGTGATTTACTCTTTGGTACCGTGGACAGCTGGTTGATTTGGAAACTGAGCGGAGGCAAGGTACATGTAACGGACTATACCAATGCTTCCCGTACCATGCTTTTTAATATCCATGAATTATGTTGGGACGAGGAACTATTGAATAAATTCCGCGTGCCTGCGGCTATGTTACCTGAGGTAAAGGCTTCCAGATGTGTATATGGTTACACGGATGCTTCCGTATTAGGCGGTGAGATCCCCATTGCAGGAGCTGCCGGTGACCAGCAGGCAGCACTGTTCGGACAGTGTTGTTTTGAAGAAGGTGAAGTGAAGAACAGTTATGGAACAGGTTGTTTCATGCTGATGAATATCGGCCGTAAGCCCAAGCTTTCCCAGTATGGACTGGTAACTACCATTGCAGCAAGTTATCCCAACGAAATCGAGTATGCGTTAGAAGGTAGTGTATTTGTGGCAGGCGGAGCAGTGCAGTGGTTGCGCGACGGCTTACGTATGCTGAAGACCTCCGATCAGTCTGCAGAGTACGCAATGAGAGTGGAGGATACTGCAGGAGTTTATGTGGTACCTGCATTTAATGGTATGGGTGCACCCTACTGGGACCATAATGCTAAGGGTACCGTAGTGGGACTTACCACAGGTTGTAAGAAGGAGCATTTCATCAGAGCGACTCTGGAATCTGTGGCTTATCAGGCAGCAGATGTATTAAAGGCTATGGAAGCAGACAGTGGACTTGAGTTAAAGAGTCTGAAGGTATCCGGCAGTGCAGGTGCCAATGACTTCCTAATGCAGTTCCAGTCTGATATTCTGAATATAGATATTGAGCGTCCCGAGTGTATGGAGACATCAGCACTGGGTGCTGCTTATCTGGCAGGTCTGGCTGTGGGATACTGGAAAAATAAGGACGAAATCCGTGAGTTATGGAAGTGCGGACAGAAGTTTGAACCTAAACTGGCAGAGCCCAGAAGAGAAAAATTACTGGCAGGCTGGAAACGTGCTGTGAAATGTGCTAGAATCTACGGTGAAGTGGAATAAGACTTTTAGATTTGGCAGCAAAAGGAGAATGACGTAAATGATGTATCAGGCAGGTCTGGTTTTGGAAGGCGGCGGTATGAAAGGTGTATATACGGCCGGTGTGTTGGATTTTTTCTTGGATAAGGGTATTGATTTTTCTAAGATATACGGAGTATCTGCAGGGGCATGCCACATGTGCAGCTACATGTCAAAGCAGCGACGCAGAGCACTGGATGTAAATGTAGATTATCTGGATTCCAAGAAATATTGCAGTGTGGAGAGTCTGCTTACCACCGGCGACATTTTCAACGCAGACACCTGCTACTATATGATACCGGAATATTTGTATCCTTTTGATCATGAGGCATATAGTAAGTACGAAGGCGATGCCTATAGTGTCGTAACCAATATTGAAACAGGACATGCGGAATATCTGAAGCTGGGCGATTTGAAGAAGGATATCATCAAGGTACAGGCTTCAGCGTCCCTGCCTCTGGTATCCCGCAATGTCAAAATAGGGAATAAGCAGTATCTGGATGGCGGTATTTCTGATGCCATTCCGCTGATGAAATCCGTGAGAGACGGTAATCCCAAGCACGTGGTGGTACTCACCAAGGAAGAGGGATATGTGAGAAAACCCTCCTCTTCTGCACAGCTACAGCTGATTAAGCTTCGTTATCTGAAGTACCCTAAGGTATATGAACAGATGCTGCATCGTCACGAGAATTACAACGAAACCATGGAATATGTGGAGCGTATGCAGGAAAGCGGTAAGGCATTCGTTATCCGTCCGAAAAAGATCAGTGACGTGGGACGCATCGAAAAGGATAAAGAGAAACTGCTTCGCCTCTACGAGGAAGGCTATAGGGACGCAGAGGAAAGCTATGAGGCACTTCTGAAATATCTCGAGAATGAATAAACTAAGTATTGCACCTTCTGTTATTTTCGTGTAGTATTAGCAGGTAAATTGAATGAAAGGCTTGGTTTATTATGTTTGAAATTTTAAAAGCAATTATCTACGGTGTTGTAGAAGGCATTACGGAGTGGCTTCCTATCAGTAGTACAGGACATTTGATTTTGGTGGAGGAGCTTATCCCCTTTACAGGTACCGGCGAAGGCTTCTTTGACATGTTTGACGTGGTAATCCAGCTGGGCGCTATCCTGGCGGTAGTGGTCCTGTTTTGGAACAAGATATGGCCCTTTGCCTTGGGGAAAAAGGAACGCCAAGGGAAAAGCGGTATCATGTCCTTTATAAAGATGGATATCATGACCCTGTGGTTTAAAATCCTGGTGGCATGTGTGCCCGCAGCAGTGATCGGTTTGTTGTTTGATGATGTGTTTGAAGCATTGTTTTATAACCCCGTGTGTGTAGCAATTGCATTGATTGTATTTGGTGTAGCGTTTATTGTTATTGAAACCTGGAATAAAGGAAGAACCACCAAGATAAATGAGCTGGCAGAGCTTACATACAACACTGCCATGTTAATCGGTCTGTTCCAGTTGATTGCAGCCATATTCCCCGGAACCTCCCGTTCCGGCGCCACCATCGTAGGAGCGTTGTTAATCGGCGTATCCAGAACCGTTGCAGCAGAGTTCACTTTCTTTTTGGCGATACCGGTTATGTTCGGTGCCAGTCTGCTTAAGATTGTGAAGTTCGGTTTTGATTTCACCGGCCTGGAGCTGACCCTGCTTTTGGTAGGTGTAGTGGTTTCCTTTGCAGTATCCATGTTTGTACTCAGGTTCCTGATGGGCTATATCAAGAAGCATGATTTCAAGGTATTCGGATGGTATCGTATTGTTCTCGGTATCGTGGTGCTGGCATATTTCTTTATATTAAAATAAATTCTAAATTAAATTTTTATAAAATGACCGATAAATAGAAATTGTCGGTCATTTTTTGATTGCGATAGTTTGTTTTACATGATACACTTATCGATAAGCAGAGAAAAAATATATGAAGTTCTGCCAAACAGAAAGGCAAGGTTATTGGGGATGAGTGACAACCAGAATTTAAATAATCTGGGAGAACAGATCAAAGGAGCCGTCGGGGAAGCGTTAGTGACGGGTGATTTTAAACGATTAAATAGTATGATATCGGAGACTGTGAATACGGCATTAAATGATGCAGGTATCAAAGCCTCCAAGGCGTGGCAGCAGAAGGAAGAGTGGATGCGCTCCCAGGCAAATGCCAAGAGTAATTACTCTCAGGAGTACTGGAATCAGATTCGTGAAGCCAGATTGCAACAGCAGAGACAGCAGCAGGAGCAGATGAGAGCACGTCAGGCACAGATGAGAGCACAGCAGGCTCAGCGTAATGCACAGTTTGCACAGGCCAGAGCCCAGCAGCAGGCCCAGGCAGCGCAGCAACGGGCGCTTGCAGCGAAGGTACCTGTGAAAAATATCGGTATGGTAGCCGGTATTTTGATGATTGTGTTTGCATCTATAGCAGCAGTTCCATTTCTGGTATTTTTTATACTGGCATTGACCGGTGTGCTGGGTAAACCGTTGGTTTGGGCATTCTTGATGGCACTGGCATTTTACTTTATTGTAGATGGTGCAGATAAGGTCAGCCTGGTCAATAGTGCCAAGCGCTATGTGAATCTTTGCGGAAATGACTTTTATGCAACCGTTGAGGAACTGTCATCCCAGACGGGTTTAAGTAAGAAAAAAGTGCGTAAGGAACTGAAAAAGATATTACGAAAAGGAATCCTTCCTACTGCACGTATGAATAAACAGGGGGATTGTCTGCTGCTTACTGCAGAGGCATATCAAAAATATGTGGAATCATTACAGGCTTCCGTAGCGAAGTCTACTCAGGCGCCTACCCCCAGTGAACTGGTGTCTGAGGCCAGGGCAAAACAGCAAACAGAATTGCAGGTCATGGTATCTGAGGGACATGAATATATCAAAAAGCTTCGTGAACTGAATGATGTGATTGAGGGAGAAAATATCTCAAATAAACTATATCAGTTGGAAAATATATTAAAGGAAATCTTTACCAAGGTAGAGAAAGAGCCTGACCAGATGCCCCGCATGAAGAAGGTAATGGAGTATTATTTACCCACTACGCTCAAGCTTGTGGAAGCATATAATGAGTATGACAAGATTAGCGCACCCGGCAAAGAAGTATTAGAGGCAAAGGAAGAGATTGAAAAGACGCTGGACAGCATCAATCAGGCATTTGTGGAGCTTTTGAACAGTCTGTTCCAGGAAAGTATTTTTGATGTTACCACGGATGCACAGGTTCTTCAGACCATGCTGGCCCGGGAAGGCCTGACCAAAGAGATGGAAATGGAAACCGTATCAATTAAAAAATAAAATATTTAACAATATAAAGGGAGGTTACTATGGATACAATTAACACAAATGAATTGGAAGAAATGATTAAGGATGCACCTTCTACCCCGGTGCTTACTCTGGAACCCAATGAGGAGCCTAAGGAAGAGGTTGCTCTCGCTAAGGCAGAAGAGGTAGAAGCGCCTCAGGTAGTACAGCTTACACCGGAAGAGCAGAAGATGGTGGATGATTTCGCTACTCAGATTGACCTGACCAATACTCATCAGGTGATTCAGTACGGTGCAGCCAGCCAGAAAAAGATTGCTGAATTCTCTGAGTCCGCACTGAATAATGTACGTACCAAGGATATGGGAGAGGTCGGCGAATTACTGACCAACGTAATCGCTGAGTTAAAGGCATTTGAGGATGAAGAGGAAAACAAAGGCTTCTTCGGATTGTTCAAAAAGAGCGCCAACAAGCTGGAAGTGATGAAGGCAAAATACGATAAGGCAGATGCTAATATCGATAAGATTGTAGGAGCAATGGAGAATCATCAGATTACTCTGTTGAAGGATATCGCAGTACTGGACAAGATGTACGAATTAAATCTGAACTATTTCAGAGAACTGACCATGTACATTCTGGCAGGTAAGCAGAAGCTGGATGTAGCTAAGACTACCGAGCTTCCTGCATTGGTTGCAAAGGCTGAGCAGAGTGGTCTGCCTGAGGATACACAGGCTGCAAAGGATTTCTCTGCACAGATTGACAGATTTGAAAAGAAGATTTACGACCTGGAGCTGACCAGAACAGTTGCACTGCAGATGGCACCCCAGATTCGTCTGATTCAGAATAATAACATGGCCATGTCCGAAAAGATTCAGTCCACACTGGTAAATACCATTCCTTTGTGGAAGAGCCAGATGGTTATCGCTATCGGTCTGAACAATTCCACCGAAGCTGCAAAGGCTCAGCGTGAAGTAACCAACATGACCAATGAATTGTTAAAGAAGAATGCGGAGGCACTTAAGATGGCTACTATCGAAACCGCGAGAGAAGCTGAGAGAGGTATTATTGATATCGAAACGCTGACTCATACCAACCAGATGCTGATCAGCACCTTTGATGAGGTACAGAAGATTCAGGAGGATGGTAAGACCAAGAGAGCTGCTGCAGAGGTTGAATTACAGAGAATTGAAAATGAGATGAGAGATAAGCTCTTGTCCATGAGCAAGATTTCTGCTGAAAATGACGTTGTGAATGAGGAAGATATTGTAGACTAAAAAAATTCTAAGCGTTAAAGCAGCTACGGCTGAGAAAATCGGACATCCCGTCTGAAATAGGATGTGTAAAGTTTATACTGTAAACAAGAGAAGAGAGTGTCGCAAAATAACTAACTTTTAGTTATGGAGTGGCACTCCTTTTTTCTTGACAATGCCAGGTATATTTGATACTATGTCTTTCGTGTCAAAAAATGACAATTAAGGAGGAGAAAGTTATGAAAAAATTTATTGAGAGAGTTATTGCAGTGGCGTTATTTGTTGCGCTTTCTGTGATGATGGCAGGTTGTGGTGCAACAAGTGAAACCAATACAGTGAAGGGGGATTCTGTAGAGGATTATGATGACTACGATGACTACGACGACGATGAGGATTACTATGACGACGATGACTACGATGAGGATGGTGAGGACTCTTGCTGGAATGTAGAAGCCGAGGAACAGGTTCTGGTAGACCAGAATGATATTAAGATAACTTTGCTTGGTATAGAGGCAAGTGAGGAACAAGCATGTGTAGAAGTGACTTTTAAGTTTGAAAACAATACTGATAAAAATGTCGGGTTCCAAGTGACATCTATGTTAAATGGTTTCGCTTTGCAAGAAGAATTTTTTATGAATGTTACTGTTTTGCCCGGTGCAGAAAAAGAAGATTTTATATTTCTAATGACAGAGAGCTTGTTAGATGCAGGAGTAGAATATGTAGGTGAGCTGGAATTTATCTTCTATGTATATCAAACAGAGGAAGAGAGTTGTTATTGTGAGGAAGAAGAGTTCTATTTCAAAACAGAACCGGTATTTGTAAAGACCACACACTATGATAAGATGGATTCTGAACCAAGTATGCTGGAAACGGCAGAAGAAATATTTAATCAGGATGGCGTGCGTATATGGGCAAGATATAATGATACTACATATGACGGAAAGTATAAGCCACATATTATGTTTTATGTAAAGAATGAAAGCGAAGCAGATGTGGAGATTTATAGGCAGGAACTTGGGCTTAATGGTCAAAAAATTATGTTTGGTAGTGATGTATTGGGAGCAGGTTCTCCATTAGCAGGCAAGAAGTGGATAGGAGAGCTGGAGATTAGAGAAAGCGATATGGAAGATGCAGGTATCACAACCCTTGAAGACATACAGTTTAGTGTGTCTGTGGATAATGAGTCAAATAATGAATATTACTGTACAGATGTTATTACAATAAAGGTGAAATAATGAAAAAAGGAGTGTCGCAAAATAACTATTTTTTGGTTATGGAGCGGCACTTTTTTTGTTTGGAATATGAGTACTTTTGGGGGTGCGCGGATAGTTATAAGCAACTTTTAAAATTTTAGCGGAAAAAGGGGATATAATACGTCTATATATATGAAAGCGCTTTCAATGTAACTAAAAAACTTATCGGAGAAATGGCATGGATAAAAAGGACAAAACACTTCTAAACCAACTAAGAATCTCCCCTGACGAAGGTATGAGCAATATGATAGAACTCTATATGCCCACTGTTCAGGCAATCTGCAAACATATTTTAAGCAGTGAGGGAAACGGTATTGCGGAAGATGCGGTGCAGGAAACCTTTATAAAGATTTGGCTTTTTGCTAAGTCAGGAAAAAGGATGTACGGAAGCATGAAAGGATTCATCTGTCAGATTGCCAGAAACCAGGCGCTTGACAAACTACGGGAAAGTAAAGCAAAGATGGGAGCAAAAATGATAGGAGAAGATATTGCTACCATAGAAGGCTTGGTTGGAACCTGGGGAACTGATTTGGAGACTGATTTTGCACGGAGACATAATTTTAATCTGATTCACAAATTGATTAACGAGATGAAAGAACCGGACAGACAGATTTTTGTGCTTCGATACTTTTATAACTACAAAATCAGGGAGATTGCTTCGGAAACAGGACTCCCCGAGGACAATGTGGAAAGCCGAATCAGAAGGAATCGGGAGTTACTTAAGCAAGGATTGATAGAAGGAGGTATTTTTTATGAAGGCAAATGAATCCGGCAGGTATATAGACATTAAGGAAACGGAGATTATGCCGTTAGATACCATAGTCACGGAAAGGGAGATGAATGAAATGAAAAAGCGTGTACTCGAAAATATGCAGGAAAAGTCCGGTGTACGTAAAAGAAGAGGGGTAAGAGCAGCCCTAATAGCAGTTGCATGTGCTGCATTGATTCCGGCAGGCGCATTGGCAGCGGATAAGATGAATCTGTTTGATAAATTGTTTGGAGAAGCAGATGAGAGTGTCATCGAAAATTATGTAGAATATGCTTCCACAGATACAAAGAATCCGGCGACGGCAGAAAAGAAATACACGGATGAGAATGATACTTATAAGATTACAGCAGACTATTGCATGTATAACGAGCAGACAGGTGCCGGCGTTCTGCAATTTACCATAACCAATAAAACCGGCGATGGCAGGAAGTGGTATGAAGTGGCTACGCTTGATCCTTATTATGACGACGATTGGGAGATTGCATGCAGAGAGATTCCCGAAATATACGCCAGTCCGGAAATTGGTGATTTGATATTTATGGCGGGAGCAAATCTGGGTGGTAACAAAGTTTTTCTGAGAGAGAATTCTGTTGACGAAAATACAAAGACCTGTATCATGCTATTGCACAATGTAAAAAGGGAGGATGCAAAGCTGGTGGTAAAGGAGCGTCAATATGCGGAAGGAGCCCCTGATGGTAAACTTCAGACCATTTTGACTGTGGATATCCCGGTGGGAGAATCCGTGCCCACGCTGAAGTGGTTTGATGAAAAGGGTTCTATAGAAGCAGTATTGTCCGGGTTTGATTTTATGGTATACGGTATTAAAGACGGAGGTCAGGATGTATCTGTTAAGTTAAAGGATGGCACAGAATATCACATTGATAACGCTGAAAAGAAAGTGCTGAATTCTCTGGACGGATCCTTGTATAATGAAGGCATATGGACAGCCTTTGCAACGCTTCTGGATTTGGAAGAGGTAGAAGCTTTTTGCTTCGACGGGAAGGAGTATTCCGTTTCAAGAGCGGTCAAATAATGCAGACGCCTGCTACTCACACTTTGAGTAGCAGGCGCTATTTCATTTATAGGGTTAGGGTGTATGGTATCAGCGTCATTTCAAAGCAAAAGCTTTCTGCATCCAAACGGTACTCCTTTCCCAGTGCAGGGCCGCAGCTGTTAGAACCGATACCACTTTGCGCGTAGTCCAGACAAAGTACGGTGCTGCCGCAGGGTTCCAATTCATAATTGTGAGCCTTTGCGGTCAGTTCCTCCTGGGTGTATGCGGAAGCATTGAAGGAGAAGGCGCGACCACTTGTAGCAAAAAGACCGTGACTTTCGCCATCTACTTTTACATAATCACAATCATAGTGACTGCCGTTTTCCTGTGGACGGATGTAGTCCTCATGCAAATTTGCTACCTGGTCAGCGTACAACCCGTGGCTGCCGGCATGGTGCTTGTCTGCGTAGCTTTCATAGGGGCCTACACCATAATACTGTACCCGGTTTAATATTTCAGGCAGGAATAAACGCAGACCGAATCGGGGCAGCATGGGGAAATACATATTTCGCTTGGTATGCATGGTCACGGTTATGCGTCCATCTTTTCGAATCTGCCAGATTATCTCCAGGTCCATTATTTTTTGAATGGTAGGTGCTGCCAGAGATGAGGTGCAACGTATCATTACCTTGTCTGAAAGTGCCTCACAGGTGGTCTGGTAGGTACGGGGAGTTACCCTGTTATAATGTGCTTCGTACCAGGCATGTTTGATGTTGCGGTCGTTGTCTGTAGGTGCACGCCAGATATTCACTTCCATAGGGCGGTCCAGATATTCTTTGCCGGCATAAAGCATACTGCTAAAGAGTCCGGTCCGGGTATCGAACTTGTAGGTGAAGTTGGCACCGGTAATAGTTAACAGAGATTCATCGTTTAAAAGCTGCAGATTTCCTGACGTGTTTTCCAAGTGTCCTTCATGGTCCGGTGCTGTTTGTTCGCTGTGGTTTGCTGTGGTCTGTTCTAAGAGGATGTTATCGTCCTGATGCAGCATTTCCAACACTTTTCGGTTTCGTTCGTCGACATTCTCCAGCAGTAATTCTTCAAATCCAAACACATATCCTTTTTCGTAAAACAAGGTTCTTTGCTTGGCATGATAATATATTTTTAAATAAGTTCGGCCTTTTTCCGGTACCTGATAATCCAAAGTCGCACTGCCTGTACCCTGGGGCGGAGCAGTTACTTCGGAAATTTCACCTTTTTCTGTTATGATTCCGTCACAGTTTATTTCATAGGTCATGTAAACAGCATCTTCCAGATGGGAAAAATCCAGATGGTTTTGGAACTGTAATTCCTTACGGACACTGTCAAAGGCGGTTACTCGTACAGGGCGATGTACATTTTTATATTCCAGAAGTCCGGTATGGGGTGTTCTGTCCGGATAAACCAGACCATCCATACAGAAGTTATCGTCATGGATATATTCTCCATGGTCGCCGCCGTAGTAGTACATGGCTTTGCCGTTGGCTGCATATCCTTTGAAAATACCATGGTCACACCATTCCCAGACGAAACCGCCGCAAAGTTCATCGTGTGCTTGAAACAGTTTGAAATAGGCTTCAAAATCTCCGGGACCATTGCCCATGGCGTGGCAGTATTCACAAAGTATGTAGGGTTTATCCATGCCCTTTTCCAGCCCCTCTTTGATTTCCTCCACAGAAGGATACATACGACTGTAAACATCCAGGTTGGAATAATCGTATGTCCGGTCCTTTTTGGTATGGATAGCACCTTCGTAGTGGGTCAGGCGTGCAGGGTCAAATTCTTTGGTCCATTTCAGGGCATTTTCAAAAGCGGCACCATAAGCACTTTCATTACCCATGGACCACATCACCACACAGGGACGGTTTTTGTCACGCTGTACACACCTCTGCACTCTGTCCAGAACCGGTTCGAAGAATTCCGGGTTTTCAGCCACTCCCTCATTCCAGCGACGATCTTTGTTGGGCCAGCTGTTGTCATCATAATAAAGGGTGCACAGACCGTGTGCCTCGATATCAGCTTCATCGATAACCATAAAACCGTACTCATCACAGAGCTGATAAAATACCGGTGCATTAGGATAGTGACTGGTACGGATGGCATTGAAATTATGCTGTTTCATCAGGTACAAATCTTTTTTCATCTGCTCCATACTGATGGCAAAACCTGTAACAGGGTCAGAATCGTGACGGTTCACACCACGGAATTTGAAGGGGCTGCCATTTAAAAGCACTACCTGATTGGCAATGGTTATCTCACGGATACCGATGCGGTCCGTAATGACCTCACCGTCCGTTGTAATTACCAGGGTGTAAAGATAGGGAGCCTCCGGATTCCAAAGTGTAGGATTGGGGATTTCCAGTTCTATAGTAAAGTCATAATTGTTTTCAGTGAATAATGATGAGGAGGCGGATTCCTTGCCGGACGCGTTATCAACGGTGTCATTTACAGAGATAAGTGGCGCCGCTTTATCAGTATCAGCCACTAGGTTCCCCTCTGCATCAAGTATCCGAATGCTGGTAGGACAACCCCTCTGCAAATAGTTTAAGTCGATTTGCACCAGTGCATGCTTCGGATGCTGCGGGGAAGCAATATGGGTATGCACAAAATAGTCATACACACAATCCTGAGGCCTGCTCAGCAGATACACATCCCGGAAAATGCCGCTCATACGAAACTTATCCTGATCCTCCAGATAGGTACCGTCGCACCATTTCAGCACCAGCACTGCCAGGCGGTTTTTTCCATCTCTGATATAATCCGACACATCGAATTCGCTGGTGGAGTGGGAGATCTGACTGTAGCCCACGTAGTGTCCGTTCAGCCATACATAAAAGCAGGAGTCCACACCTTCGAAATTCAAAAAAGTATGAGGAAGATTTGTCTTTTTCTCATAGGTAAATTCCTTTATATAAGCTCCGCAGGGATTGTCCTGAGGTACATAGGGTGGGTCAAAGGGGATGGGGTATCTCACATTGGTATATTGGTGGGAGTCATACCCGTGACATTGCCATACGCTTGGCACCGGGATATTGTCATAGGTAGAAATATCATAATTCTCTTCATAGAAGGAGTCTTTTAAATCATAAATACTTGAAAAATATCGAAAATGCCATTCACCGCTTAGCAGTAGCATACGGTCGGAAGCTTCCCTGTTATGTACCAGGGAGGTATTGGGCGTAGAGGCCGGAATATAGTAAGATCTGTTTGGCATGGTATTTTCATGTAAAGTATGTAAGTCTTCATAATGCTTGGGAATAATCATGGTACACCTCCATAATGCTTTGATACAATTATAAATGAGAAGTAGGGTAAGTACCATAAGTATTATAGAAATTATTAAAATTTTATATTAGAATAATCAGAGAAAGTATCTGAAAGGAGTGAGGTAAGGATGAAACACCAACATAGTTTATCTGCAATAGACAGGGTGGAAAACGGGTTTTTGTTTTATGATGCCGGAGATATGCATCAGATTAATATAAAAGAAAGTGCCATGAAGTGGTGGAGTGTTCGTGTTAGGAAAACGCTTATGGGCATTATCTTGAGGGAAAAACAAAAGAACATTTACGCGGGGGATAAATGTTTTAATTTATCCCAACCTTATATTCGGCTATATGCAGGGGATGATGAGATTGTTTTCACACAGCAGCTGCCGGATGATTTGGATACAAGTGATGTATGTGAACTGAGAGCATTCTGGGATGATATTAATGTGAGTCTGAATAAACAGGGATTTTGGTTATTTGATGAGGGATGAAAATGAATACACCGGTATTAGAAACAGAAAGATTAATATTGCGTCCATTTCGGCAGGAAGATGCCGAGGAGGTATTTGAATGTTGGGAAAGTGATCCGGATGTGGCCAGATACATGTTTTGGACAAGCCATAATGACATAGAGAAAACCAAAGAATGGATTCGATTTGAACTTGGACAGATTGAGAAGGAAGACTGGTATCGCTTTGCAATTATACGGAAGGAGACCAATGAGTTAATAGGAACGGGACTTATTTATTATGAAGAGGAAGTGCAGTGTTGGGAAATCGGTTATAACCTGGGTAAGAAATACTGGGGAAAGGGATATACCACGGAAGCAATGCAGACAATTTTGGAATTTGCTGTTCGGGAATTGAAACTCACTGAGGTTGTAGGGAGATATGCGAAAGAGAACCCTGGCTCCGGAAAGGTGATGCAGAAATTAGGCTTTAAGTATGAAAAGGATATTCCCTATGAATGCAATGAAGGCACGGTAAAAAGGGAAGGCGTTCAGTGCCGGCTCATTGTAGAAGGATAACAGAGAAAATAGAGTATTGGCACATCCGAAACAGTAGCTTCAGATAACTCCACGCAGCGTAGAATCCGCATAAATTCACCATATTCTACGCTCCGTGGGTGTGATTTTGCTATGTGGTTTTGTAAGATGAGGTCAGAAAGGAGAAAGCACATGGATCAGATTAAGATCGGAAAATTTATCGCTGAAGAAAGAAAAAGAAAGAGTTATACACAGAGAGAGTTAGCAGAGCTCCTGGGTATCAGCGACAAGACAATTTCAAAATGGGAACGTGGAAACGGTTTCCCGGAGGTTTCATTATTATTACCACTTTGTAATGAATTGGAGATAACTGTGAATGAGTTGTTGTCAGGCGAGAGATTACAGGAAGTGGATTACAAAAAGAAAGCGGAGGAAAATATGGTGAATTTAGTAAAGGAAGCTCAGGAAAGTAAGAAGAAAATATTATTATCTGCAATGTTTGGATGGCTTGCAATCATTGCAGCACTACCCTTGTTTATCATCTCGGGTGTGGTTCAGATGGATAATTGGATTAGAGTTGTGTTGATTATGAGTGGGATTGTTGTGGTAATTATTGGTATAGCAATTGCATGTATTCTTGATAGAGATGCAGGTGCTTTTGAATGTCCCGAGTGTAAAGAACGTTTTGTGCCGGATATGAAAGAATATGTAATGTCAGCACATACAATAACAAGACGTAAATTAACCTGTCCCAAGTGTGGTAAGCGCTGCTATTGTAAGCATGTATTGACGAAATAAGTTCGGAGCCTGATGCCGTTATATGCATGACATGTCCGTTGGTGTATAACTTTAAGCCAAGAAAAAGATTGATTAAAAAAACAGAAGATTTGAAATTTGTAGGGGGATGAAGAAATATGAAAAATGAACCAATTAGGCATCATTATGTTCCGAGATTCATTTTACGTAAATTCTGCGATGAAAAGGGTTGTGTTAATTTTTTAAATAAGATTACAGGAGAGAGATCACTTTCTGAACCACGAGATATTTTCATGGAGAGAAATTTATACCGGGATGAAATTAATTATGTTGAAAATCCTACAAAAATTGAAAAAGATTTGGCAAGGTTTGAAGGAGAAATTTCACAGATAATAAAAGAAAAGTTTCTTGAGGGAGACAGAATCATTTTGACAAAAGAGGAAGATGAAAAACTAAAATTCTTCTTTTTTATTATGGGATTTAGGTCTTATAACACAAAGATTTCATTTAGTGAAGGACTAACGAAAGAATCTGTAGAAATGTACTCACGGTATCAGAAGAATGGAAATTTTCTGGATACATGGAAAAGAAACCTTGGATATTTGGTTAATTGCAGGTCAGTGAAAGAAGTTTTAAATCATAAAGAAATTGATGAACCGATTAAATTCTTTGTGAAGCAGGATGCTTGGGGATTACTAGGATTATATTTGGTTGTTGCTGAGAAGAGAGAGGGAGATGGTTTTGTTTTAGGAGATATATATCCTACGACCGTTACTGGTACTACGGTACAAGGTAGTAAATTGCCAATGTATTCAGTTAATCCCATATCGCCAAACAGAGTAATATTAGTAGTTGGTAATGGGGTTGAAGGTGTGCCTAGACAGGTTCTCGGATTTCGTCAGACGGTCCTATATAAACCGCAATGGAAAGTTGAAGAGCAAAGGATATTCATGCGTGTGAAGAAATTATATCCAGAAGAAGTACAGGAGATAAATAGATTAATCCTAAATGCTGCGAAGACGGGAGTTGTATTTTATAAAAATTAGAAAACTTGGAATTTATCGCGCTCAAGAGAAAAGGGAGCGACTGCGAAGCACGGTAGACGCGAAGCGGCTGGATTTTGGAGGTTGGACAGATAGAAAGTCTCAAATTTAAAATGCTAGCTGTCGTTTTAAGAGCGTCAGTTGAACTTTTAGCAGATAGAAAGCGGTTATTTTGCATATTTATCCGTCTGATTTTAAGTGAAAATCATATAGTTTCCTGGTTTTACTCTTTTCTATATGCCAGAAATTGAATATGACAACAGATAGTTTTGCTCATATGTACTTTTCTATATGTTAAAGTGATTGCAGAAATTAAAATATAGGCAGATAGATTAGAGAACTTTTGGGATTCTATCTGTTCTGGACAATTAGATGGGCATATAGTTATTGTGTTTTTCTATATTCCAGATGTTAGATTATTTAAAAATACACGTTAGTGCAGCAAACTTTAATTTTTGATTGTCGTAATATTTTGAAGTTTACGTTCTCGTGAGTGAACCTGAGACTTGGAGGAATGAATAATGAGAGATGTACATGTACACTTTTTGCATGGAAATCCTATAGGCTATAATATTGATTTTTTTGAGGGATTCATTAAAGTCGCACAAAATGCAGGGCTTGATGAAATATACATGCTTGAGCATACCCATCAATTTATTGAGTTTGAGAGAGTATACGAACCAATAAAGTCATATAACGATTTTCAGCATAACTGGATAACAAAAAGAATGAACGGCTCCATAGACGAGTACATTAGTTTTATTAAAAGAGTACAGGATACCAGGTATCCTGTAAAAGTGAAGTTTGGTCTTGAAGTTTGTTATATTCCTGAAACTGCCGGCATTCTGGCAGATATTCTTGATAAATATGATTTTGATTTTCTTACAGGCTCTGTACATTGGATTGATGGTTGGGGATTTGACCATATGGGACAAAAAGAGATTTGGGAAAGCAAGAACATAGAAGCAGTATATAAAAGATATTATGAAATTATGTTCCGGTTATGTGAGAGCGGATTATTTAACGGTCTTGCCCATCCTGACTCAATCAAGTGTTTTGGTTATAAACCGGACATTGATTTAACGGAATACTATAATAAATTGGCTGTGCTGTTAAATAAGCACGGTATGTATGCTGAGAATAGTGGAGGGTTACAATTAAATTATAGCCCGGATATTGAACTCGGCTTAAATCCTCAATTATTATCTATTCTAAGAAATAATAATGTACATATTGAAACTGCTTCTGATGCGCACAAACAAAGCGATGTTGGTGCAAATATCCCGGAACTTGAAAATATGCTAAAAGGTTAGTAAGCTTAGATGTTTTAAACAGATATTTTTAATGAATTAAAATAATAAAAGAGATAAAGCCTAGTTATTCACATTGAGCCATTCTGGCCCAACAACGAGCCATGCGGCCCACATTGAGCCATACGGGCCCACATTGAGTCATGCCGACACCCCCACAAGCGGTGGAACCGCTTGCGGGGGTGTCGCGGCGTTCGCCTTATTGTCCGCTGTCTAAACAGGCTCTTATGTGTGCAAGCACCCAGCGAGCCTTGTTTATCCACCGGACAATAAGGCTCATTGCTCGCGCACTTCATACTTTTTTTATAAATATTTTCCGGAAAAGAAGTTGACATTATAAAGGCATAGTGATATTTTAGGTACAGATGGTGTTAGCACTCCTTGATGTTGAGTGCTAACAATCAATCAGGCCACTTCGTCAGGGACGGTGTTTACGGTTTGAAAAGGGAGTGAAGGGATGGAGCTGGACGCTAGAAAAAGAGTAATTTTACAAGCGATTATCCGCAATTATTTAGAGACCGGCGAGCCGGTAGGCAGTAGGACCATATCCAAGTACACGGATTTGAACCTGAGCTCCGCAACAATTCGTAACGAGATGGCCGACTTGGAGGAGATGGGTTATATCTTACAGCCCCATACATCTGCAGGACGTATTCCTTCCGATAAGGGCTACCGCTTCTATGTAGACTCCATGATGGAGGAAAAGGAACGGGAAGTGGATGAGATGAAGGAGCTGCTGGTGCAGCGTCAGGATAAGATGGAAAACCTGCTGAAGCAGGTGGTGAAGGTACTGGCACAGAATACCCAGTACGCTACCATGATATCCGCACCTACCACCAGGCGCAACAAGCTGAAGTTCATTCAGCTATCCAAGGTGGATATGGGACACATTCTGGCAGTGATTGTCAGTGAGGGTAATGTAATTAAAAACAGTATCCTGGATGTGAATGAAGAGTTATCCGACGAAACTTTGCTGAAATTAAATATTTTACTGAATACTCATTTGAATGGGTTATCCATAGAAGATATTAATCTGGGCATGATAACCACCATGAAGCAGCAGGCGGGTATTCATAGTGATATTGTCAGTGAGGTAATTGATGCGGTGGCAGAATCCATCAAGGCGGATGAGGATTTGGAGATTTATACCAGCGGTACCAACAATATTTTCCGTTATCCGGAGCTGGCGGACCAGCAAAGAGCCAGTGAGCTGATTAATACCTTTGAGGAAAAGCAGCAGCTGACAGGGTTGGTACAGGATACGCTTCTGGATGAAAACAGCACGGGCATACAGGTGTACATCGGTAATGAGACACCGGTACAGAGTATGAAGGATTGCAGTGTTGTGACCGCAACCTATGAATTAGGAGAGGGCATGAAGGGTACAATCGGTATTATCGGTCCGAAACGAATGGATTATGATAAAGTGATCCGCACCCTCCGGAATCTGCAGAATCAGCTGGATGAATTATATAAGGAAGAAGACAAATAGTGCATGCTATTTGATATAGAAAGGAAGATGGAGATGGCAGAAAATAAGGATATGGCCGAAGAGCTCAAGGGCGACGGCATGGCAGGAGATGCACAGGAGACTGTGGCAGAAGAGACCTACATGGACGAAGCTGTAGCAGAGGAAATGACAGCCGAAGCAGAAAATGCGGAAGAAGCTACTGAGGAGACTGCAGAAGAAACTGCTGAGGGCAAGGCATCCTGGGCAGAGAAGCGTGCGGCTAAGAAGCAGGCGAAGCAGGATAAAAAGGACGAGGTTTATAAAGAGCAGATCGCCCAGCTGGAAGACAAAGTAATGCGTCAGATGGCTGAGTTTGAAAACTTCCGTAAGAGAACGGACAAGGAAAAGCAGGCAATGTTTGAAACCGGAGCAAAGAGTATTATTGAAAAGATTCTTCCGGTGGTGGACAATTTTGAAAGAGGTTTTGCTACTGTGGAAGCAGAGGATGAGAATGATGCTTTCGTAGATGGTATGAAAAAGGTTTACAAGCAGCTGATGACAGAGCTGGAAAAGCTGGAGGTAAAACCTATCGAAGCAGTAGGCAAGGAATTTGATCCCAACTTGCACAACGCAGTGATGCAGACGGAGAGCGATGAATACGAATCCGGCATCGTTGCACAGGAATTATTAAAAGGCTACACATACCGTGATACGGTAGTTAGACATAGCATGGTTTCAGTAACAATTTAGGTATCTATAAAATAGGAGGAATGAACATGAGCAAGATTATTGGTATTGACTTAGGTACTACAAACAGCTGTGTAGCTGTTATGGAAGGTGGAAAGCCCACCGTTATCGCAAACGCAGAAGGCGCAAGAACCACTCCTTCCGTAGTTGCTTTTACAAAGACAGGAGAGAGACTGGTAGGTGAGCCCGCAAAGCGTCAGGCAGTAACCAACGCAGACAAGACCATCGCATCTATCAAGAGAGATATGGGTACTGACAACGGTCGTGTAATTGATGACAAGAAGTATTCTCCTCAGCAGATTTCTGCTATGATTCTGCAGAAATTAAAGGCTGATGCAGAAGCTTATCTGGGCGAGAAGGTTACCGAGGCAGTTATCACTGTTCCCGCATACTTCAACGACGCACAGCGTCAGGCTACCAAGGATGCAGGTAAGATTGCAGGTCTGGATGTAAAGCGTATCATCAACGAGCCTACCGCTGCAGCGCTTGCATACGGTCTCGACAATGAAAAAGAGCAGAAGATCATGGTTTACGACTTGGGTGGTGGTACCTTCGACGTTTCCATTATTGAAATCGGTGACGGTGTCATCGAAGTATTATCCACCAATGGTGATACCCACTTAGGTGGTGATGATTTTGATAACAAGATCATTGACTGGATGGTTAGTGAATTCAAGAAGGCAGAAGGCGTAGACTTATCCGGCGATAAGATGGCTATGCAGAGATTAAAGGAAGCAGCAGAGAAGGCAAAGAAGGAATTATCCAGTGCCATGACTACCAATATCAATCTGCCCTTCATCACTGCAACCGCTGAAGGCCCTAAGCACTTCGATGTAAATTTAAGCCGTGCAAAATTCGATGAGTTAACTCATGATTTAGTAGAGAGAACTGCTATCCCCGTACAGAACGCTATGAAGGATGCAGGTCTGACCAATGCTGACTTAGGTCAGGTATTATTGGTAGGTGGTTCTACACGTATTCCTGCAGTACAGGATAAGGTAAGACAGTTAACCGGCAAGGAGCCTTCCAAGACTCTGAACCCTGATGAGTGTGTAGCAATCGGTGCTTCCGTACAGGGTGGTAAGCTGGCAGGTGATGCAGGCGCAGGCGATATCCTGCTTCTGGATGTAACTCCGCTGTCCCTGTCCATCGAGACCATGGGCGGTGTAGCTACCAGACTGATTGAGAGAAATACCACTATCCCTACCAAGAAGAGCCAGGTATTCTCCACCGCAGCTGACAACCAGACTGCAGTAGATATCAACGTTGTACAGGGTGAGAGACAGTTTGCAAAGGATAACAAGTCCCTTGGACAGTTCCGCTTAGACGGTATCCCTCCCGCACCCAGAGGAATCCCTCAGATCGAAGTTACCTTTGATATCGATGCAAACGGTATCGTAAACGTATCCGCTAAGGATCTGGGTACCGGTAAGGAGCAGCACATCACCATTACTGCAGGCTCCAACATGAGCGATGCAGATATCGAAAAGGCAGTGAAGGAAGCTGCTGAGTTCGAAGCACAGGATAAGAAGAGAAAAGAAGCTATCGAGGCTAGAAACGATGCAGATGCATTCGTATTCCAGACCGAGAAGGCTCTGAATGAAGTAGGCGATAAGATTGCTGAAAGCGACAAGACTCAGGTTCAGGCTGACGTAGAGGCTGTAAAGGCTATCTTAGAGAGAACCAAGGATCAGGAGATGAGCGACAGCGATTTAGACGAACTGAAGGCAGCAAAAGAAAAGCTGACTAACAGTGCACAGTCCCTGTTTACCAAGATGTATGAGAGCATGCAGCAGGCACAGGGTGCAGCAGGCGCAGAAGCAGGTCCCGACATGGGCGGTGCAGCTACTGATGCAGGTGCAGAAGATGATATCATTGACGGAGATTTCCGCGAGGTCTAGAATGCAGAGCATTCTTCCCGGATAGCAGAAATAGTATAAAACATGTGGTGAGCACAGGTCTTTCGGGACCTGTGCATCCCATGTTAAATGAGGAGAAAATATGGCAGAGCAGAAACGTGACTATTACGAGGTCCTTGGCGTTGATAAGAACGCTGATGATGCGGCAATTAAAAAAGCATATCGAGTTCTGGCCAAAAAGTATCACCCGGATGTAAATCCCGGTGACCAGGAGGCGGAAAAGAAATTTAAGGAAGCTTCTGAAGCATATGCAGTATTAAGTGATCCTGAAAAGAAGCGTCAGTATGACCAGTTTGGCCACTCTGCATTCAGTGGTGGTGCAGGCGGAGCCGGTGGATTTGATTTCAGCGGTGCTGACTTTAGTGATATATTTAGTGATTTATTCGGCTTCGGAGATATTTTCGGTGGCAGAGGACGTACTGCCGGCAGAGCAAACAATGGTCCCATGAAGGGGGCGAACCTGCGTACCAGTGTACAGATAACCTTTGAAGAGGCTGTGTTTGGTTGTGAAAAGGAAATCGACCTGACCGTTAAGGAGACCTGTAAGACCTGTAACGGCAACGGCGCGAAGCCCGGTACTCAGCCTGAAACCTGTAGCAAGTGTGGCGGTAAGGGACAGGTAGTATTTACCCAGCAGTCCTTCTTCGGCACAGTGCGTAATGTACAGGCATGTCCTG
Organism: Acetatifactor sp.; assembly: GCA_045597105.1. Lineage (GTDB taxonomy): Bacteria > Bacillota > Clostridia > Lachnospirales > Lachnospiraceae > Acetatifactor. Next base: position 56,676 of record JAZODQ010000006.1, on the reverse strand, counting down.
ATTGCCAGGGCTCCGGTAAGATTATCAAAGAGAAGTGTTCCGACTGTCGCGGAACCGGCTATATCCCTATGAAGAAGAGATATTCCGTGGATATTCCCGCAGGTATTGATAACGGACAGTCCAAGCGTATGCCAGGATTAGGTGAACCCGGTACCAATGGCGGACCCAGAGGCGATGTACTGGTAGAGGTGATTGTAGGTCGTCACCCCATCTTCCAGAGAAACGAGTTGAATATTTATTCCACTGTGCCCGTATCCTTCGCGGTAGCAGCGCTGGGCGGTGAGATATTCATCGATACTGTGGATGGCAAGGTGATCTACGATGTGAAGCCCGGTACCCAGACTGAGACCAAGGTGCGTTTAAAGGGCAAGGGTGTTCCTTCCCTTCGTAACAAGGACGTGCGTGGTGACCACTATGTAACCCTGGTGGTACAGGTGCCTGACAAATTAAGTGGTGAAGCCAAGGATTTGTTGAAGCAGTTCGATGCAATCACAGGTGATTCCTTAAATACAGTGAAAAATGCAACCGGCAACAAGAACGAGGATGAACCCAAGGACGGCAAAAAGAAAAAGTTCTGGAAATAGTAAAACAGGTGCAGTTATAACTGTGACATAAATGGAACATATGAAACACCGGAGCAGAAATGCTTCCGGTGTTTTCTGCGTCGGCAATCTGTCGGCCACTTTTTGCATTGACTTCCACAGGCCAAACGGGTAAGATGGGTAATGAAAAAGAATTGATTTAAAATTGGGAGAAGTATCAAATGAAAAAAAGAATATTGTTAATCACCATGTGGGTTATGCTTGCAGTTGCAGTTACAGGATGTGGCTCTGAAAATCCGGACGGTGTAGTTACGATTTCGGCAGAGGATATCGGGACGGACAAAACCGGAGAGAGTATGGCAGCCACAGAGAGTAAGCAGACAGAATTGGTACAAGCGTCGGAAGAAGCTGAGGGTGAACAGGCAGAGAGTGCAGATGTATCTGCAGAAAACGAAGCCCAGGAAGGTGTAGTGCTCAGCTTTGCAGACCTGTCAAAGCTGCAGTTTGAGTTTTCCAGCGGTGCCGGAGCCTGGTCGGAAAATTTTACCATAGAGAAGGATGGGTATTTCACGGGAAACTTTCATGATGCGGATATGGGAGATACAGGTGAGGGTTATGAAAACGGAACTTTTTACAACAGTTCCTACACCGGTCATTTCAAGGAGCTTACCCGGATAAATGACCATACTTATCAGATGAAACTGGCGGATATTTCTTATAAGGAGACGGCCGATACCAGTGAAATTATTGATAATGTCCGTTATGTATACACCAAGTCCTATTGTTTGGATGGAACAGACACTTATACTGTTTATTTGCCGGGAACACCCTTAGAGGAACTTTCTGAAGAGGTACGCATTTGGCTTTTGATGATGAATGAAAGCGAAACAGAGCTGACTCGCCTGGCGATTGTGGATGAAGTAAATGGATACGGTATTTATTCCTATGACAGACCGGATCCGTTGGAGGATGCGCAGATGACCTTTAATACCTATAAGGAATCCTATGATTACTACGGTGAGAAGTTTTCGGAGGCGTATACTACTGTGGAGATGGTGGACTATACAGCAAAGCAGTGTGAGCTTAGTGATGAGTGCTTGAATTACATTTGGAATCTGGTTCGATATAATGTAGACCAGGATGAATTTGATGAAATTCTTGCGCAGCAGAGAAACTGGATTGCTGAAAAAGAGGCAGAAGCCAAGAAGGCAGGTTCAGAATATGAGGGAGGCTCTTTTGCGACTGTGAGCTATAATGACACTCTGGCAAGGCTTACAATGGAACGTTGTGAGGAATTAATGGAGTATTTAAAATAGAAAACGCAGAAAGGAAGCATTCACTATGAAATGGATAAAATTTCGTATAAAAACTATTACGGAAGCAGAGGATATTATTATCAGTACCTTATATGACATCGGTCTGGAAGGTGCGCAGATTGAGGACAAAATCCCCCTTACTGCTTTGGAGAAAGAGCAGATGTTTGTGGATATTCTGCCGGATGGTCCTGAGGATGACGGCATCGCCTATCTGAACTTCTTTGTAGAAAAAAACGAGGACGGTACCCTGACCTTACAGGATGAAGTGACGGACAAGGAGACTGTGCTTGAAAATATTAAGCAGGAGCTGGAGGAGCTGCGTTTCTTTATGGAAATCGGTGAGGGCAGCGTGACTGTGGATGAGACGGAAGATATTGACTGGATTAATAACTGGAAGCAGTACTTCCATCAATTCTATATCGATGATATATTAGTAATTCCCTCCTGGGAAGATATTCAGCCCCAGGATAATGATAAGATGGTTCTTCACATTGACCCGGGTACCGCATTCGGAACCGGTATGCATGAGACTACCCAGCTGTGCATTCGCCAGCTGCGCAAATACATTACGCCGGAAACCGTGCTTTTGGATGTGGGAACCGGCAGCGGTATTCTGGCGATTTTGTCCCTGATGTTTGGAGCAAAGCATGCAGTGGGCACTGACCTGGATATCTGCGCGGTGGAAGCGGTGGCGCAGAACTGTGCGGCGAACGGCATTGATGTGAAAGACTTCGATATGATGATTGGTAATATCATTACAGATAAAGAGATACAGGATAAGGTGGGTTACGAATGTTATGACATCGTAGTTGCGAATATTCTGGCGGATGTTCTGGTGCCCCTTACTCCCGTAATTGTAAATCAGTTAAAGCCCGGTGGTATCTACATTACATCCGGTATCATTGACGACAAGGAGCAGACAGTAGTAGAAGCAGTAAAGGCAGCAGGCCTTGAAGTGTTGGAAGTGACCTACCAGGGCGAGTGGGTGAGTGTTACAGCAAAAAAAGAAAATCTAAGCGCATAAAAAACATGCGCTAAGATTTGCTATGTTTTTTGCCGAAGAATGCTTGCGCATTCTTCCCGTATGAAGCCTGAAGTAATGCTGATAAATGGAAGAGGTAGGATATGTATCAATTTTTTGTGGAGCCGGGGCAGATTAATGAACCGGAGAAGAGAGTTGTCATACAGGGAAATGATGTGAATCATATCAAAAACGTTCTGCGCATGAAGGTGGGCGAGGAGCTTTCCGTCAGTAATGGTGTGGACGGCAGGGAATATCGTTGTGGTATTACCGGCTTTCAAGAGGATATGGTGTTATGTGAGCTGCGCTTTATAAAGGAGGCGGAGACGGAGCTACCCTCAAGGGTGTATTTATTCCAGGGACTGCCCAAGGCGGACAAGATGGAACTGATTATCCAGAAGGCGGTGGAGCTGGGGGTATATCAGATCATCCCGGTAGCGACCAAGCGCTGTGTAGTCAAGCTGGATGACAAAAAGGCAGCGTCCAAAATTCAGCGCTGGCAGGGTATAGCTGAGGCAGCGGCGAAACAGAGTAAACGTGGTATTGTGCCGCAGATTGCTCCGGTTATGAGCTTTAAAGAGGCAGTAAAGGTGGCGGCACAGCTGCAGGTGCGCCTGATTCCCTATGAACTGGCAGAGGGCATGGACAAAACAAAGCAAATCATAGATCATTTAAAGGCCGGAGAGGATATCGGCATTTTCATCGGCCCGGAGGGTGGTTTTGATGAGGCGGAGGTTTCTCTTGCACTGGAAAATGGTATTGTGCCCATTACCTTAGGTAAGAGAATTCTGCGTACGGAAACTGCAGGATTTACGGTGTTGTCGTGGATTATGTACCGGCTGGAAGGCGATGCATAGAGGTGAGAGTCCGATAGTAATATCCTTTGGATGGTAGCAGGATATACATGGCAATCATATAATATGTATAAGCCATCTGTGATTGAATAGGAGAATATTAGCAATGGAAATATATTTGGATAATTCTGCCACCACCAGGGTGTTTCCCGAAGTGGCCGAATTGATAACAAAAATGATGTGCGAGGAGTACGGGAATCCCTCCAGCATGCATATGAAGGGTGTGGAAGCGGAGAAATATATCCGTCAGGCCAAGGAAACCCTGGCTAAGATATTAAAGGTACAGGAAAAGGAGATTTTCTTTACCTCCGGCGGTACGGAGTCTGATAATCTGGCCATCATAGGTGCAGCCCGTGCCAATAACAGACAGGGAAAGCACCTGATTACCACCCAGATAGAGCACCCGGCAGTACTTCAGACCATGCGTTATCTGGAGTCGGAAGGGTATACCGTGACCTATCTGCCTGTGGATAAAAGCGGACGCATCAGATTGGAGGATCTGGAAAAAGCAATTACACCGGAGACCATATTGGTGTCCATCATGCATACGAATAATGAAATCGGTTCCCTGCAGCCTATTGCAGAGGCCGGTGCTTTGATTAAGAGAATCAATCCCAAGACTTTATTCCATGTGGATGCAGTGCAGGGCTTTGGTAAGGCGGTCATTCATCCGAAAAAGATGAATATCGACATGCTCAGTGTCAGTGGACACAAGATTCACGGACCTAAGGGTGTTGGTTTATTATATGTGGGGGAAAAAGTAAAAATGCATGCCATTTCCTTTGGCGGCGGTCAGCAGAATGGACTTCGTTCCGGTACGGAAAATGTGCCCGGTTATATGGGGCTGGCAAGGGCAGCAGAGCTTTTGTACCGGCATTTGTCCGAGGATATAGTGCGATTGCAGGAATTAAAGCGTTATTTTATACAGGGACTGCAAAAAATAGATGATATACAGATAAACGGACTTTTGGATGGTGATTTATCCGGTGAAGGCACGGCGCCTCATATTGTCAGTGTGTCAGTACCCGGTGTGCGTAGCGAAGTGCTGCTTCACACCTTGGAGGATGCAGGTATTTATGTATCGGCGGGAAGCGCCTGTTCTTCTCATAAACCCCAGCCTTCTGCAACGCTGAAAGCACTGGGGGAGGGTAAGTCTATATTAGAATCCACTATAAGATTCAGTTTTTCCGTATATACTACCAAGGAAGAGATTGACTATACTTTACAGGTAATGTATGATAGAATACCGATGTTAAGGAAATATACCAGACACTAATTGAGTGAAAAGGACTGCCGGATTACGGGATCATGTGGCTATGGGCAGTCACTGAGATTGAGAAAGGCATGGTTGGCAGATGTTTACAGCTTTTTTGATTAAGTATGCTGAGATTGGCATAAAAGGAAAGAACAGATATTTATTTGAGGACGCGCTGGTGCAGCAGATGAAATACGCGCTAAAGAAGTGTGAGGGTGAATTTTCCATCCACAAGACCCAGGGACGTATTTTTATTGAAGCACAGACGGAATTTGATTTTGATGAGGTAGTGGGCAAACTGAAGACTGTATTCGGTATAGCAGGTATCTGCCCGGTGATTGCTGTGGAGGATGAAGGTTTTGATAAGCTGAAGGAAACGGTGATTCAGTATATTGCGGATTTATATCCCGGCTGCACCAAGACCTTTAAGGTGCACGCAAGACGTACCCGCAAGAACTATCCCAAGGATTCCATGACCATCAATATGGAGATGGGTGATGCGATCCTGAAGGCATATCCTGAGATGAAGGTGGATGTGCATGAGCCCCAGATTATGTTTAATATTGAGGTTCGTGAGAGAAAGATTTATATTTATTCCGAAATTATTCCCGGACCCGGCGGTATGCCCGTAGGTACCGGCGGTAAGGCCATGCTATTGTTATCCGGCGGTATTGATTCACCGGTTGCAGGCTATATGATTGCAAAACGTGGTGTGAAAATCGATGCGGTTTACTTCCATGCACCGCCCTATACCAGTGAGCGTGCGAAACAGAAGGTGGTGGATTTGGCCCGTCTGGTTTCCAGATATACAGGTCCCATTTATCTGCATGTTATTAATTTTACGGATATTCAGATGTATATCTATGAGAAATGTCCTCATGAGGAACTGACCATTATCATGCGCCGCTATATGATGCGTATCGCGGAGCATATTGCAAAGGAAAACGAATGTTTAGGACTGATTACCGGTGAAAGTATCGGACAGGTGGCATCCCAGACCATGAATTCTCTGATTGCTACTAACGAAGTATGCGAGCTTCCTGTTTACAGACCTCTTATCGGATTTGATAAGCAGGAAATCGTTGAAGTATCTGAAAAAATCGGTACCTTTGAGACCTCCATTCTGCCCTACGAGGATTGCTGTACCATTTTTGTGGCAAAGCATCCCGTAACCAAGCCCAATGTAAATATTATCAGACGCCATGAGGAAAATCTGGCTGAGAAGATAGATGAATTGGTGGAGACTGCATTAAAGAACGATGAGTTAATCATTGTCAGTGAATAAAGCAAAAGAAAAGTCCCAAAGGGATTGTAACCTTTGGGACTTTTGTTAAAGCTTTGTAATTCTTAGAAAGAAGCTTATACCAGATAAGGCTTCAGAGACTCTAAGATTGCGTCCACGCCTTCTTCTGCGTGAATGTTTAAGTCGATGGGCTTAGATAAATCTAAGCTGAAGATACCCATGATGGACTTAGCGTCAATCACGTATCTGCCGGATACTAAATCGAAATCGTAGTCGAACTTAGTGATCTCGTTAACAAAAGCTTTTACTTTGTCGATAGAATTTAAAGAAATCTGTACTGTCTTCATATATGTGACCTCCTTTATAGTGTCATACCTTCTGAAAACCATATTAATGGCAGATGTAGCAAAAGTCAAGATGTAAACAATACAAAAATAATGGAGAAAAACATGCAAAAAGTAGCACTTCACAACCTTGGATGTAAGGTAAATTCATATGAAATAGAAGTTATGCAACAAAATTTGTCAGAAAAAGGCTATGAAATTGTCCCTTTTGACAAAAAAGCGGATATTTATATTGTAAATACCTGTACAGTTACCAATATTGCAGACAGAAAAAGCAGACAAATGTTACACCGTGCAAAACAGAAGAATCCGGATGCTATTGTGGTGGCAGTGGGTTGTTATGTGCAGACCGGAAAAGAGGAAGCCCTCAAGGATGCCAGTATCGACTTGGCCATAGGTAATAATCGTAAGAAGGATCTGATACCCCTGCTGGAAGCATTTATGCAGGAAAGAGACAAGACCCTGCACGGTACTTCGGTCATTGATGTGAACAATACTTATGAGTACGAGGAGATGATATTGAAGCAGACTGCGGATCATACTCGTGCGTGTATCAAGATACAGGACGGTTGCAATCAGTTCTGTTCTTACTGTGTGATACCCTATGCCAGAGGCAGGGTCAGAAGTCGCAGACCGGAGGATGTTCTGCGGGAAATTCGCGAAATTGTAGCTACCGGATATCAGGAAATTGTGTTGACCGGTATTCATATCAGTTCCTACGGTATTGATTTTGATGATGAGGCCTGGGCCCAGGGGGTGTGCAGACTTCATCATAAGGATGACGGAGAGAGACTGGACTATTCCGGCAAGAGTAAGTTGATTGATCTGATAGAGCAAATTCATGATTTGGAAGGACTGAAAAGGATTCGTATCGGTTCCTTGGAACCTCGTATTGTGACGCAGGAAAACGTGGCCAGACTGGCGGCGCTACCCAAGCTGTGTCCTCATTTCCACCTGTCCCTGCAAAGCGGCTGTGACGAAACATTAAAGAGAATGAATAGACATTACACCGCAGGGGAATATTTGGAAGGTGTGAGAATGCTTCGTGAAGGATTTGGCCGACCGGCCATTACTACGGATGTAATCGTAGGGTTCCCCGGAGAAACTGAAGAAGAGTTTGCATGTACCAAAGCTTTTTTGCAGGAAGTTAATTTTTTTGAGATGCATGTTTTCAAATATTCCAAGAGAGCAGGCACCCGGGCGGCAGTGATGCCTGACCAGGTACCGGATACGGTAAAAACCCGGCGCAGCAACGAGCTTTTGCGTATGGAAGAGGAGCAGTCCAAAGCTTTCCGCGCATATTACTTAGGCAAAAACGCCGAGGTGCTTTTTGAAGAGAATAAGGTGATAGACGGCGCAGAATATTTGATTGGTCATACTACAGATTATGTGAAAATAGCTGTGCCTGTGGAAAGGCTTGTGGATGGAATGGGCCCTAATCAGATATGTACCGTCAGGGTAGAGTCGATATTAACAGATGAAATATTAAAGGCTTGTTCTCTTTAGCATTGAAATTTGATTTTAAATGCGGTAAGATATAAGGTGACAGAAAAGATACGATTGCGTAAATTCGCAGGAAAAGAGAGGAATAAATGCAGGACTTAGAGAATACACAATATTTTAGAGTTGAAACAGAGCCTGAAACCGGGGTGAAGGTGGTATTAAGTACTGTGTATGAAGCGCTTACAGAAAAGGGCTATAATCCCATTAATCAGATTGTCGGTTATATTACAAGTGGTGATCCTACCTATATCACCAGCCACAAAAATGCCAGAAGTCTTATTATGAAGGTAGAGCGTGATGAACTGATAGAAGAGTTATTGACGGAGTATATTCGCAATAAGAAGTGGCAGTAGGAGGATATCCATGCGAATAATGGGTTTGGATTTCGGATCAAAGACTGTGGGTGTCGCTATCAGCGATGCTCTGCTTATTACTGCGCAGGGGATTGAAATTATTCGCCGCAAGGACGAGAATAAGCTGCGTCAGACTTTGGCCAGGATAGAGCAGCTGATAGTAGAATACGAAGTGGAGGAGATTGTACTGGGCCTCCCTAAAAATATGAATGCTACGGAAGGTGAGCGTGTTGACCTGACCATGGAGTTTAAGGAAAAACTGGAGCGTCGTACCGGCCTGCCTGTGCATATGTGGGACGAGCGTCTGACTACGGTATCAGCAGACAAAGCAATGATGGAAGCAGGCATTCGCAGGGAAAAGCGTAAAGATTATGTGGATATGATTGCGGCTACATTTATTTTGCAGGGATATTTGGATTTACGTTCATCCAAGCAGTAGGAGGTATATATTTGAGTAAGCTGGAAAAAATTACTTTTAATCCCGAAGGAGAAGAACCGGTAGATTTCTATGTACTGGAGCAGACCAGAATCGGTGGATTTAACTATATTTTGGTGACCGACTTTGAAGAGGGTGACGGTGAGGCACTGATTTTAAAGGATATTTCTAAGGACGGCGAAGAGGAAAGCGTCTATACTATCGTATCGGATGATGAGGAACTGGAGGCTGTTGCCGGCGTATTTGAAAATATACTGGATGACGTGTCTTTTGTATAAATAAGTTTTAGTTACATATGGTGGACCGGGTAAATTTTGATGGCAGTATCATGCGGCATGAATTTGGGAGTAAAACATGTCCGTGAACATACGACTGCTATCACCATTTAGCTTGGGAAAATATGGATAGTGTTTGTCTTTTGGACTGTTTACGGGAGCCTGAGGTACAATCACTGTTTTTGGCATGTTTTCTGTTGCCTGCCGTATTGTATGAATTGGGGCATATGCCTGAATATGGAGGAAAAGTGCGTGAGTAAGAAAAAAGAGAATATAAGTGGCTCAAGATTGAAGATTATACCTTTGGGTGGTCTTGAGCAGATTGGTATGAACATTACTGCCTTCGAATACGAGGACAGTATTATTGTGGTGGACTGTGGTTTGTCCTTTCCGGCAGATGACATGTTGGGTATTGATTTGGTAATACCGGATGTTACTTATCTGAAGGATAATATTGATAAGGTAAAGGCATTTGTAATCACTCATGGACATGAGGATCACATAGGTGCTTTGCCTTATGTACTGCGCGAAGTAAATGTACCTGTTTATGCCACTAGGCTGACCATGGGTATTATTGAAAATAAGCTGACTGAGCACAACCTGATGAAGGGAACCAAGCGTAAGGTGGTTAAATTCGGTCAGTCCATTAATTTGGGGCAGTTCAGAGTGGAGTTTATTAAGACCAATCATAGTATCGTAGATGCGGCTGCACTGGCGATTTATTCGCCGGCAGGTATCGTAGTGCATACCGGAGACTTTAAGGTGGATTATACACCTGTATTCGGAGATGCCATTGATTTGCAGCGTTTTGCGGAGCTGGGCAAAAAGGGAGTCCTTGCAGTGATGTGTGATTCCACCAATGCGGAACGTCCCGGCGTGACCCCTTCCGAAAAGACAGTGGGTAAGACCTTTGATACCCTATTTACAGAACACAGAAATACCCGTATTTTTGTGGCAACCTTTGCATCTAACGTGGATCGTGTGCAGCAGATTATTAACACTGCATACAAATTCGGCCGTAAGGTATCCGTAGAAGGACGCAGTATGGTCAATATCATTGAAACAGCACAGAAGCTGGATTGTATCAATATCCCGGAGAATACGCTGGTGGATATTGATCAGATAAAGAATTATCCCGACGAACAGCAGGTAATTATTACTACCGGCAGTCAGGGAGAAAGTATGGCAGCACTCAGCCGTATGGCAAACGGCATGCATCGTAAGATTACCATTGGTGCCGGAGATACCGTTATTTTCTCATCCAGCCCCATACCGGGTAATGAGAAGCCGGTTACAAAGATTATTAATGAACTCCTTCGCAAGGGTGCGGATGTTATATTCCAGGATGCTCATGTGTCCGGACATGCCTGTCAGGAGGAGATTAAGCTGATATATACCCTGCTTCGTCCCAAGTACTCCATACCGGTGCATGGTGAGTACAAGCATCTGAAGGCACAGGCAAAGATTGCAGAAAGCCTTGGTATGGACAAGGAAAATATTTTTATTATGTCTTCCGGAGATGTGCTGGAACTGGATGAAGAAAGTGCACGTGTAACAGGTAAGGTGCCTGTAGGTGCCATACTGGTAGATGGTCTGGGTGTAGGTGATGTAGGTAATGTGGTACTGCGTGACCGTCAGCATCTGGCAGAAGATGGTATCATGATAGTAGTACTGTCCTTGGACAAAAACAGTGGTCAGATGGTGGCAGGACCGGATATTGTATCCCGTGGTTTTGTATATGTAAGAGAGGCTGACGAGTTGATTGAAGAGGCCCGCAGTATTGTTGATGAGGCAGTATGGAAGCATTTGGATAAGGGTATTACTGACTGGGGTAAAATCAAGAATACCATAAAAGATGTGCTGGGTGAGTACGTATGGAAGAAAACCAAGCGTCGCCCTATGATATTGCCGATTATTATGGAAGTTTTTTAAACAAATGGAATTGTGTGAGTATAAGATATAAGTGGTGTTTTTATGAACGAAATTGATAAGGAATTAGATCAACTGATTGGGGCGGTTTTGCGTTCGGATGTATATCGGGAATACCTTCTCCAGAAGGAAAACGTAAAGAGTCAGCCGGGACTGAAGGAACGGGTGGATGATTTCCGTCGTCGTAATTATGAATTACAGATGAGTATGGAAAATGGTTTTGACAAGATGGATCAGTTGGAGCAGCAGTTTGAAGAACTGTTGGATAATCCTGATGTATCAGCCTTTTTGGATGCAGAGTTGGCTTTTTGTAGGATGATTCAGCATATAAACAGTCGACTTGCAAGGGATATAGAGTTTGAGTAGGAGCCGCCTGCGCGGCAGAATGTGAGGCAATATGTATACAAGAGATTTAATCGCTTCCGTACTGGGTACGGTGGTTAAGGTGGCACTTTTTGCAGCGATTGTGTTCTTCATTTACAGAGGAGCAACTACCTGCTATGATTACGGATATCGTATTTTTATGGAGCCCGCTGTATCGAGCGAGGAAAATGCCCGGATTGTGGAAGTTACCGTTACCCAATCCATGTCTCCTCAGGAAATCGGAGAGTTATTCGAGAGTAAGGGATTAATACGAGATGGTAAGCTGTTTGTTTTTCAGTACTATTTGTCTGAGTTTCGTAAGCAGGTAAAGCCGGGTACCTTTGCTCTTAGCACGGATATGACAGCAGAGGAAATGATGGAAGCGATGACTGTTACCGAAGAGACGGAAGAATAGGAGTATACATGATAGTAGATGAGAGAATGTCTGCCTTTATCGATTCTTTGGATAAAGGCAATACTTCTTTTTTGAATGAAATAGAAAAATTTGCCATAGAAACGGATGTGCCTATTATCCGCAGACCCATGCAGAGTCTGTTAAAGTTTCTCCTGGCATATGCAAAGCCGAAGAAAATCCTGGAGGTCGGGACTGCTATCGGCTTTTCTGCATTGTTAATGAGTGAGTATGCGCCGGAGGATTGCCATATTACAACCATCGAAAAGTATGAGAAAAGAATTCCTATAGCCAGGGAGAATTTTAGGAAGGCAGGTAGGGAACAGCAGATTACGCTGTTAGAGGGAGATGCCTTAGAGATTCTTAAAGAATTGGAAGGGAACTACGATATGATATTTATGGATGCGGCAAAGGGACAGTACATCAACTTTTTACCGGACATCCTGCGATTACTTGCACCCGGAGGGTTGCTTATCTCCGACAATGTACTGCAGGACGGGGACATCATAGAGTCCCGATTTGCAGTAACCAGACGCAATCGTACCATTCATGCCCGTATGCGGGAGTATCTTTATGAACTGAAGCACCATCCCCAGCTGGAGACATGTATACTTCCTGTGGGCGATGGAGTGACGCTGAGTACAAAGATATAAAATTGGATGTTCATAGGAGAAAGTAGGAGTTTTATGAGAAGAGAAAAACCGGAATTATTAATACCCGCCAGTAGTTTGGAGGTGTTGAAGACTGCAGTCATCTTTGGTGCGGATGCAGTGTATATAGGTGGTGAGGCATTTGGTCTCAGGGCGAAGGCGAAGAATTTCTCTATGGAGGAGATGGCGGAGGGTATTGTCTTTGCTCATGCCCATGGAGTAAAGGTCTATGTGACTGCCAATATTTTGGCCCACAATTATGATTTGGATGGTGCGGCGGCTTATTTCGAGGAACTCAAAAATATGCAGCCGGAAACCTGTGATGCACTGATTATTTCAGACCCCGGTATGTTTACCATAGCCAAGGAAGTGTGGCCGGAGGTGGAAATACATATTTCGACCCAGGCCAACAATACAAATTATCGTACCTATCAGTTCTGGTGGAAGATGGGGGCAAAGAGAGTAGTGTCCGCGAGAGAGCTGTCCCTTCGGGAAATAAAAGGCATCAGAGAACAGATCCCGGGAGATATGGAAATTGAGAGTTTCATTCATGGTGCTATGTGCATCTCTTATTCCGGAAGGTGCCTGCTCAGTAATTATTTCACCGGTCGCGGTGCCAATCAGGGTGCCTGTACACACCCTTGCCGCTGGAAGTATGCGGTGGTGGAAGAAAAGCGTCCCGGCGAGTATCTGCCTGTGTATGAAAATGAGCGCGGTACTTATATTTTCAATTCCAAGGATTTGTGCATGATCGAGTATATCCCTGAGATTGTGGATGCAGGTATCGATAGTCTGAAGATAGAAGGACGTATGAAGACCGCACTGTATGTGGCTACGGTGGCACGTACTTATCGTAAAGCAATCGATGATTTCTTTGAATCTGAGGAAAAGTATCGAAGCAATATGGATTGGTATAAGGCGGAGATTTCCAAGTGTACCTATCGTCAGTTTACCACGGGATTTTATTTCGGTAAGCCGGATGAAAATACCCAGATTTATGACAGCAACACCTATATTAATGAATATACTTATTTAGGTATCGTAGAAGAAGTGGCGAAGCCGGAGTGGTGGCAGCAGGAGTGCAGCGAAACAGGAGGCGCTCTTGTCCGCATCGAGCAGAAAAATAAATTCTGCGTAGGTGATGCTATTGAAATTATGAAGCCGGATGGCACCAATATGCCTGTAACTGTGGAAGCAATGTTTACAAATGAGGGCGAAGCGGTGGATAGCGCACCCCATCCCAAGCAGGTATTGTGGATAAAATTATCCGAAGTTCCCGAGCAGTATGATTTACTCAGGGTACAAAGTCAGGGATAGTTAAAAAGAGCGATAATTGTTTGGTCAAGGAAGCGAAATGTGGGAAGCGAGTGTCAGGAGGAGTAAAGTATGGTGCAATCCAAGGAGTGGAACTGGAATAATGCAGAGAAGGAAAGGTGGATGACGCCGTCTGAGGACAGTGTATATCTGGCAAAGAAGTGGGCAGAAGAAGGAGCGCATACCATTTTGGATCTGGGCTGCGGACTGGGCAGGCATGCCATATATTTTGCGCAGAAGGGCTTTCAGGTTGCTGCTGTGGACTTGTCTGAAGAAGGTGTGGCGTTTGCCAGACAATGGCAGGAAAAGGCAGGAGTGGAATTCGCCTGCAATGTGGCGGATATGATGGCGCTTCCTTTTGATGAGGATACTTTTGACCGTGTGTTTTCCTATCATGTGATTTCTCATCAGGACACAAAGGGTGTCCAAAAGGTAATTGATGAAATTGCCAGAGTACTGAAACCGGGCGGAAAAGCTTTTCTGACCATGTGTGCAAAGGAACATTACGCATTTTCAGAACCGGGGTTCCCAAAAATTGATGCTAATACAGTGTTGAAAACAGAGGGAGCAGAGGAAAATATTCCACACTTTTTTGCAGATAAAGAGATATTGAAGAAGTTGTTCCATGAATACAGCTTTGACAGTGTCCGACATATTACAGAATGTGTTATGGATGAAGATGACAGTAAGGAAAGAAGTCACTATTTTATGGAGGTGACGGTAAATAAATAGGGTGCAATCCATGATGCTTCCTAAATCAAAGCTTTCATGGAAGGTCCATACCGCAATAATTTGACTTTCCGCATTTAAATTCATAAGTTTTTATTGACCGATGATTGCGTGTGTTGTAAAATGTGTGCAAAAATGATGATAAATTTATGATGATAACAAGTCATGATAAAGTCCCACGGCACAGGCCGCAGAGAAAGGGAGATGTAGAAATGAGCGAAAACATGAATGTAGAAGCTCTTTTTGCCAGTAAGGTATTTACCGTAGGCAAAATGAAAGCACGTTTACCAAAGAATGTATATAAAGAGGTAAAGCAGGTAATGGACCGGGGAGGCGAATTGTCTCTTGAAACAGCGGACGTAGTGGCAAAGGCTATGAAGGATTGGGCTGTGGAAAACGGTGCGACCCATTATACTCATTGGTTCCAGCCTTTGACAGGTATTACGGCAGAAAAGCATGATGCTTTCGTGACCCATCCTGACGCAGAAGGCCATATGATTATGGAATTTTCCGGTAAGGAACTGATAAAGGGTGAGCCGGATGCTTCTTCCTTCCCTTCCGGTGGACTTCGTGCCACATTTGAGGCCAGAGGCTATACTGTATGGGATATTACTTCTCCTGCTTTCTTAAAGGAGGATGCGACAGGTGTGATTCTGTGCATTCCTACTGCATTTTGTTCTTATAAGGGCGAAGCACTGGACAAAAAGACTCCTTTACTTCGGTCCATGGAAGCAATCAGCCAGCAGGCTATGAGAATCGTGCGTTTATTTGGAGATACCCGGTCTACAAAGGTAACCCCCAGTGTGGGTGCTGAGCAGGAATATTTTCTGGTAGACCGTGATAAGTATTTGCAGCGTGAAGACCTGATTTTTGCAGGTCGTACTCTGTTCGGAGCACCTGCACCCAAGGGTCAGGAAATGGATGACCACTATTTCGGAACCATTCGAGAGAGAGTGGGCTCCTATATGAAGGACTTGAATATTGAATTATGGAAGCTGGGCGTAACCGCAAAGACTCAGCACAATGAGGCGGCACCTGCACAGCATGAGCTGGCACCTATTTATGAGACTGCCAATATTGCAGTGGACCATAATCAGCTGGTAATGGAGACCATGAAGAAGGTGGCTAGCCGTCACAACTTACATTGCTTATTGCATGAGAAACCCTTTGCAGGTGTAAACGGTTCCGGTAAGCATGACAACTGGTCCCTGTGTACGGATACAGGTGTGAACCTGCTTGATCCCGGTGATACCCCTAATGCAAATATCCAGTTCTTGTTGGTACTGGCTTGTATCATGAAGGCTGTGGATACCCATGCGGATTTACTGCGTCAGAGTGCGTCCGATGTGGGTAATGACCATCGTCTGGGCGCCAATGAGGCTCCTCCTGCGATTATTTCTATTTTCCTGGGTGAGCAGCTGGAGGATGTGGTAAAGCAGCTGGTTGAGACCGGTGAGGCATCTCATCTGATTGATGGCGGGAAGCTGGAAACAGGTGTATCCACCTTGACTGATTTGGATAAGGATGCAACGGACAGAAACCGTACATCACCTTTCGCATTTACCGGCAATAAATTCGAGTTCCGTAGCGTGGGCAGTTCTGATTCCATTGGTAGCCCCAATACCACACTGAATGCCATTGTGGCAGAAGCTTTCTGTGAAGCGGCAGATGTGCTGGAAAAGGCGGACAATTTCGAGATGGCTGTGCATGATTTGATTAAAGAATACATGACCAAGCATCAGAGAATCATTTTCAACGGTAACGGTTATTCTGAGGAATGGGTAAAGGAGGCGGCACGCAGAGGCCTGCCGAACCTTAAGTCCATGGTGGATGCAACCTCTACACTGACCACTGAGAAGTCTATCAGACTGTTTGAGAAGTTTGGTATCTTCACCAAGGCTGAGCTGGAATCCAGAGAAGAAATTCTCTATGAAACCTATAGCAAGACCATTAATATCGAAGCTTCCACTATGATTGATATGATGAAGAAGCAGATACTTCCTGCAGTATTCAAATATACCAAGAGACTGGCAGATACTGTAATTGCAGTGAGAGAGGCAGGCGCAGATGCAAGCGTACAGGCTGACATATTGAATCAGATTTCTGCAAAACTGGCAGAGGCGAAACGTGAACTGACTGCTTTGGAGGAGAAGACTGCAAGAGGTAAGAAGGTGTTCCATGACTTGCAGAATGGTACTAATAAGGATGCTGAGCTAACGAGTCAGAAAGAGCTGGCATTCTACTACAAGGATGCGGTTCATGTGGATATGGACAATCTGCGTATAGCAGTGGATGCACTGGAACTTTTGGTGGATAAAGATGTATGGCCTATGCCTACTTATGCAGAATTATTATTTGAAATTTAGATTTACATAAAAAGTCCCGACTGTATGTCGGGACTTTTTTCTATAGGAAATTCCGTAAGTGCAGTGGTGGATTCTAGGGAGAAGTGTTGACGATGACAGATTCCTATGATACGAAGGAGATGAAAGAATAAAATAATAGAAAAAAAGTAAAAAAAGTACTTGCAAAAAGAAAATAAATGTTGTATAGTTTATTAGGTCGTAAGGACATAGCGCTATCGCCAAACGGTAAGGCAACGGACTCTGACTCCGTCATCTCAAGGTTCGAATCCTTGTAGCGCTGTTTTGAAAAGCTCATGAGCATCAGCTCATGAGCTTTTTTTATCGGTAGGAAGTTTCGCGAGTATAGTAGTGTGAGTTAGAGGATGCGGCAAGCGTTGATTTATCTAAGAGTGGCTTGCTTGACACTCATTCTACGGTATGATACATTAAAAATACTTTGAACTGTCAGATATTATATATACTGGGAAAGGAGCAAGACACTTTGTTAAAGAAAATATTATTTGTATTAAAGTTATACCGCACCTTACCGTCTTATTTTATATATAAAAAATCTAAAAATGCAGAATATATTCGGCAGGATATGCTTTTTTGGAAGGAAGTAAAACGTATTACAATTGAAAAGGAATTTAGGTTGTTTGCGCATCTTCTCCTAGAGACAGAGGCTTTTCGTAACGTAGTAGCCATGCGACTTGCACAGGATTCTTTTTTTGTCCGATTCATTTTTAAATTATTGTTTCCGCCCATGCAGACCTTACATCTCGGTTCGGGAGAAGTAGGGCCGGGATTGTATATACAACATGGATTCTCGACAATCGTAGCTGCAAAATCAGTGGGTGAAAAGTGCTGGATTAATCAGCAGGTTACCATTGGTTTTGAGCAGGACAGGCAGCCTGTAATAGGTAATCATGTGCGTATCTGCGCGGGTGCTATTATTATCGGAGGTGTAACGGTCGGGGACAATTCCATTATTGCCGCCGGTGCGGTAGTGACAAAGGATGTACCTCCCGGAGAAATCTGGGGCGGCGTACCCGCTAAATTCATTAAAAAAGTAAAGGGCTCATCCTTTGATGACCAGTCATAATTCCGTGAGGATTATGTAAAAGAGACCTAAGGGACAGGGGAAGGTTAGGAGGAAGTTATGAACGATTTAAAAGGTGCAAGAAAGCATTTTTCCAAGCTGGCATTTATGTTTTTGCTGGGTATGGCAGTAATTTATGGTGTGAATTTTTTAGTGGGCGTAGCATGTGACAGGTGGCCGGCGTTGATAGAGAATGATAACATGAGATTTGCCATGTCCATGTTACCCATGTACTTGGTGGGAATGCCTGCTTTGATACGACTGGTCTGTTTCGTTCCGGCAGAGAAACTGCCACAGGTGAAGATAAAGTTCGCACATTATCTTGTGGCTGTCATTATTTGTATTATGTTGATGTATAGCAGTAATCTGGTCGGGGTACTGATTACAACTGTTATCGGTGCGATAAAGGGCGGATCTGTACAGAACGAGTTGCTTAATCTGATATCGGATTCCAATATCTTTTTGATTTTCTTTTTTACCGTTATCTGTGCGCCACTCTATGAAGAATTTATTTTCCGTAAGCTGATTGTGGACAGAGCAGTAAAGTATGGAAAGGGTATTGCCGTAGTACTGTCAGGTGTGATGTTCGGTCTGTTCCATGGCAATTTTAACCAGTTTGTGTATGCTACGGTGCTGGGCATGTTTTTTGCATTCATTTATGTGAAGACCGGAAAGCTGCGTTATACAGTGGGACTGCATATGATTATGAATTTTCTGGGTGGTGTATTAGGTATGATTATGCTGCGCATGTTAAAGTATGAGGACTTGGTTGCGCTGCTGGATTCCGGCGCATCTGATGCGGCACTGATGGAGTTGATAATGGATACCTTACCCGGATGGATTGTCTATCTGAGTTATCTGATGCTGATATTTGTAATTTGTATTGCGGGATTGGTAATTTTGATTGTTTACAGAAAGCAATTCGCATTGCCCGTACGTGAGCAGGATATTCCAAAAGGGAAACGTTTCGTTACTGCATTTTGTAATATTGGTATGATTTGTTATTGTCTGTACTGGATCATAACGATGATCGGACAGTTACTGCAATAAGGGAAAGGGAAGTGATATGAATAGGGAGTCTATCCAAAAACTCATATGGCATGTATTACCGGTAGTCGGACTGGTTATCTGGGGAGCATTGGCACTTACCAATCATTTATGGTACGATGAGGCGTATTCAGCTGCGCTGGTATCCAGAAACGTGCAGGATTTGGTCAGTATTACAGCAAATGATGTGCATTCCCCTTTTTACTATTTGTTGTTAAAGGGCTTCTATCATCTGTGCGGAGGCGGTACGAATTATTGGTCATTAAAAGTGTTTTCTTTGCTTTTTTCCTTGGGTTATCTGCTTTTGGGAAAATATTGGATAAAAAGACTTTTTGATGAAAAAACGTCTATCTGTTTTATGGCATTTTCTATTTTGATGCCGATTCTGACAGTACAGGCTACTAATGTGAGGATGTATTCCTGTGGTCTGTTCTTTTTGACTGCTACCTGTCTGTGTATGTTGGAAATTTTCCGTGACGAAAGAAACGGTAATTTGAAAATGTGGTTTTTGTTTGCAATCTGCAGCGCATGCAGTGTGTACTGCCATACTTTTCAAATGATAGAGACATTGATTTTGTACGGATGCTTCTTTATAGCGATTTTATATAAAAAGCAGTATAAAAAGTTGCGTGGTTTTTTTGCAAGTGGCATTTTCGTGGCATTGGTATATTTGCCCTGGCTGAAAATTACTTATGACCAGATGCAGCTTCGAATAGAGCAGACTGTAAATGATGTGGTAGCGTCGGCCGGTTCTGAAACCAGACTGAATGCCTTGATTACATATAGTAAAGAATGGTTTTCGGCAGGAGAGACACCGATCCCGTTGGTAATGTATCTGGGAATGGGACTGCTGATTTTTCTGGGTTACTTTGCAGTGGACCGTATGCGAGAGCAGAAGGAATACGCAGCAGCTGTCGGATTGTCTGCAGTGGCGCTTACTACCATAGTGGGGACATATTTGAACTGTTATGTGGCGTCCTGCTTTATGGGCCGATATGTATTTGCCGGATTCGGTGCACTGGCTCTTTTATATGCACAGGGTGTACAGCAGATAAAGTGCAAATGGATGAAAGCCAGTGTCTGGATAGTAGCGGTATTTTGTTTTGTGATGCAGTATAAATCAGAAATTCACCTGGATTACGACAGTGAACTTAGTAAATTTGAAAGTTTTATGGAAGAAAAAGTAGGTGAGATGGACATGGTGATGGCCGACTCTCCCTATACACTGATGCTTAGAGTATATCATCCGGATCAGGACTATATGATTTACGGACATTTGGATGAGTGGATGCCTTTTGAAGTGGAAGGGGTATTTACTGCATGGGAGCAGCTTGAGGAAATTCCGGGTACCATATGGTATATTGGCGGTTCACCTGAATTGCTTGCAGAAAGATATGATTATGAACCGGCAGTAAACTTCAAACATATGTATTATGAGTTTGAGGTATATAGGTTAATACCTAAGGAGTTTTAAAATATGTATGTATTTAACAGTAGAATTCGATATAGCGAAACGGACAGTGAGGGCAGACTGAGTCTTCCGGCTTTATTGAATTACTTTCAGGATTGCACCACTTTTCACTCAGAGGAGCTTGGAGTTGGTGTAAATTATATGAAGCAGGCAAAACAGGTGTGGGTACTTGCGGCGTGGCAGATTGTCATTAAACGTTTTCCGGGTTTTGGAGAAAAAGTGGAAATCGGTACAGCACCTTATGATTTCAAGGGTTTTTTGGGCTCGCGTAATTTCTGGATGAAGGACGGCGAAGGGAATTATCTGGCAAAGGCAAACTCTATGTGGAGTCTGCTTAGTATGGAGACCGGCAGACCGGTATCCGCGTCACAGGAAATAATTGATACCTACGGCATGGAACCGAGGCTGGAAATGAACTATGCGCCCCGTAAGATATTGGTGCCGGAGGGTGGTACGGCGATGGAACCCATAATTGTGAGAAAGCAGCATCTGGACACTAATCACCATGTAAATAACGGACAGTTTATTTGTATGGCCATGGATTATGTGCCGGAAGGTTTTGCGGTGAAACAACTGCGGGCGGAATACAGGCAACAGGCATTCCTGAACGATGTACTGTATCCGGTAGTGGTTGTGCAGGACAATATATATACGGTTGTATTAAATGATGATAAAGGGAAACCCTATGTAATAGTAGAGTTTTCGGCAGAGTGTGAGGAAATATGTTAAGACTGGGTGAAAGACAGGAACTTGTAATTGTTAAAAGAGTTGATTTTGGTGTATATTTGGCAGAGTCCATGGAGCAGGCACAGGACAGAGTGCTTCTGCCCGGCAAGCAGGTGCCGGCGGGTAGTGCTATCGGAGATGTGCTGGAGGTATTCTTATACAGAGATTCCAGTGACAGACTGATTGCGACTACTTCACTTCCCAAGCTGATGATGGGGGAAGTGGCAGAGCTGACCGTTGCGCAGGTGAGTAAGGTCGGGGCCTTTCTGGACTGGGGGTTGGAAAAGGATTTATTTTTGCCTTTTAAGGAGCAGGCAGGGCGTGTAAAAGCAGGAGACAGAGTTCTTTGCTCTTTATACATTGATAAGAGTGACCGTCTGTGTGCAACCATGAATGTGTATAAGAATTTACGTGCAGACAGTCCCTATCAGAAGGATGACAAAGTTGTAGGACGTGTATATGAAATCAGTCAGAATTTCGGTGCGTTTGTTGCTGTGGACAATATCTATTCCGCATTGATTCCCAAAAAGGAAATGTATGGTGATGTACAGTTGAATACAGACATTCAGGCGCGAGTAGTGAATGTGTTGGAGGATGGCCGTCTTACTCTGAGTATCCGCGAGAAAGCATATCTGCAGATTGAGAAGGATGCGAATGAGCTTTTATCCATTATAGATAGCTATGAAGGAGTGCTTCCTTTTAATGACAAGGTGTCTCCCGAGATAATCAAGCGTGAGACCGGTATGAGCAAAAATGAATTCAAGCGAGCGGTAGGTAATTTGCTGAAAGCAGGAAAAATAGAGATTTCAGGAAAAGTAATCAGGCGTATCGGTTGATTCAGAGACAAATGATGAAAACACGATGCAAATATCGGCTTGGCAAGTGAAGCAGAATATGTTATGATTATTATGAAAAGAAGCATGTTCTTGGATGAATTGTCAGATAGGAGGGTGTTTATGGACATTGCAGGATTATCCACTGTTTTAAGTACTTCCAGATTGCAGAGTCAGGTTGGTGTGGCCGTAGTCAGCAAGGCCATGGATACCAACGAAGCAATGGGTCAGGGATTGATTGAGATGATTGATGCAGCTGCTATGGAGCAGAGCGTAAATCCTCACGTAGGTTCAAATTTAGATATTCGTATTTAATGAATGTAGATGGAATAAGCCCGCCTGATAAGGCGGGCTTATTGATTTTCAGGAAAATTGTTCATAAGGGAGAACTGAGATGGAAAGAAGCTTTGATCAGAATAAGTCGCTGATTGTAAAGGGTATAGCAGTTTTTTTCATGTTTGTGCATCATTTGTTTTCAACCTCGGAATATTGGCTGGGTAATGATGTATATATGCCGGTACTGGGAATAGAGCGAATGATGAAGATCGCATCCTTTTCCAAGGTGTGTGTGGCTCTTTTTTTATTTGTAACAGCATATGGGATGACTATGAAATTCAGGTCTGCATCAAAAAGAACAAAGGATTTGGCATGTATTACATTGGAGAAATATATCTCTTTACAGATTTTATATTTATTTGTATTTTTGCTGACACAAGTCATATGGTTGATATTCGGTCATGCTGAAAATCTCCGTTTTTATGGAGTGGGTTTAGAAGGTGTGGCAAGTTTTGTTCTGGATGCTTTAGGTATTTCTTACTTTTTTAGTGATGTGGTGATAAATGTGACCTGGTGGTATATGCCCGTAGTTTTTTCTACATTGATTCTATTGCCGCTCTTGTGGAAGGCATACGAGGTGCTGGGTATACTGATGTTGCCTGCTGCGATGCTTCTTCCGGCGATGCTTGGGATCAGAGGAAGTTTCGCTTCTGAATATTTGCCTGTGATTGTAGTAGGTATGTTGGCAGCTGATGGGAACTGGATTGCAAGAATCGCTGATATCGGTGGAAAGCGGATGGTGTTTCGCATTCTGAAATTAGGTGCTGAGATATATCTGCTCCGAGTATGCTTTGTGGTGAGAAACAATACGGATTACGACTGTTTGGTGGATGCTTTTTTTGCTATTTTGATAGCGGTTATGGTTTGCGAATATGTGAGTAAAATACCGCTTGTGAATAAGCTGTTTGCCTTTTACGGAAAGCATTCCTTAAATATCTTTTTATTGCACAGTCTGTTTATTTTGTATTTTTGGAACGATAAGCTGTTTGCATTAAATAACGGTATGTTGATACTAATTGTACTTGCAATCGCATCCATGGCGTTATCGTTGATAACAGAAGGGCTGAAAAAACTGTGTTTTGTGGAGAAGATTATCAAATTTTTAACAGGTTTGATAAAAAATGACTAAAATACTATTGCTTTTTTGTCGGTTTTTTTGTACATTTGTATTATGTATTGGTATGCGACCAAAGGAGCGGGAGAAATGATTTCAAATCAAATATTACAAAATACGATTGATGGATTAAAAAATATTGCAAGAGTGGACCTGTGCGTCATGGACGTAGACGGTAAGGATGTGGCATCAACCACGGATATGAGCAGCTGTTCAAAGGCTACCATGGAGTTTGCTGCGTCTCCGGCGGATTCACAGGAAATTCAGGGGTATCAGTATTTTAAAATCTATGATGAGCTTTCATTGGAGTATATTCTGGTGGCAGCAGGTACTGGTGAGGATGTGTATACCATAGGTAAGATGGTGGCATTCCAGATTCAGAATCTGTTAGTGGCATACAAGGAGCGTTTTGATAAGGATAACTTTATCAAGAACTTGCTTTTGGATAATCTGCTGTTGGTTGATATATACAGTCGTTCCAAAAAGCTTCGTATTCAGACAGATGTAGCCAGAGTGGTAATGATTATTGAGTCTGTCAACGGTAAGGAAAGCAATGCGCTGGAAATGACCAGAACTCATTTTGGCAGCAATAGTAAGGATTTCATTACGGCAGTTGATGAAAATAATGTAATTGTTGTTAAGGAATTAAGTGATTCCGATACAAACAGAGAGATTGATAAATATGCGGCAGGTTTGAAAGCGGCCCTGATTAAGGAAGGCATTAAAGGTGCCAGAGTTTCCTATGGTACGGTTGTGCATGAGATTAAAGAAGTCAGCCGTTCTTATAAAGAAGCAAAAATGGCATTGGATGTAGGCAAGATTTTCTTTGATGAGAGAGATGTTATTGCTTATAGTGAATTGGGTATCGGCCGCTTGATTTATCAGTTACCCATTCCGCTTTGCAAAATGTTTATTCGTGAAATTTTCGGGGGCAAGAATCCGGATGAATTTGATGAAGAAACACTGACAACAATTTATAAATTCTTTGAAAACAGTCTGAATGTGTCCGAAACCTCCAGACAGTTGTTTATCCATCGTAATACCCTTGTTTACAGATTAGATAAACTGCAAAAGAGTACCGGTCTGGACTTACGGGTATTTGAAGATGCAATTACTTTCCGAATTGCTTTAATGGTTGTAAAATACATGAAATACATGGAAAATATGGAGTATTAATTGTAGTAATTAAGTTAGGTGGCAGTACATGACAAGAAAAGAAATGATAAAGATGAAACAGGAAGAGATGATTGAACAGAACGGTGTCATCTTTCTGGATAATGTAACCAAGACCTATTCTACAGGTGTGCCCGCACTCAACGGTGTTACCTTGAGCATAGGTCGTGGTGAGTTTGTATTTATAGTAGGCGATAGTGGATCAGGTAAGTCCACTTTGATTAAATTATTGCTGCGGGAGCTCAAAGCGTCCAGCGGCAATGTCTATGTTATGGGAGATGATTTGGCCAAAATCCGCCATAGAAAGATTCCCAAGTTCAGACGAAATATCGGAGTGGTTTTTCAGGATTTCCGTTTGTTAAATGATCGTAATGTATACGAAAATGTTGCATTTGCGCAGAGAATTGTAGAGACTCCCATGAAGGAGATTCGCAGAAATGTGCCGGCCATTTTGGCAACCGTAGGCCTGGCAGGAAAATATAAAGCCAAAACCAAACAGTTATCAGGAGGAGAACAGCAACGTGTGGCTCTGGCCAGGGCGCTTGTGAACAATCCTTCTATTTTGCTTGCAGATGAGCCAACCGGTAATCTGGATCCCAAGAATTCATGGGAAATCATGAAACTTCTGGAGGATATTAACGCAAACGGCACCACTGTAGTAGTAGTAACCCATAACAGAGAGATTGTAAACGCGATGCAGAAGCGTGTTATTGCTATGCGCAAAGGTGTGATTGTCAGTGATGAAGAGGAAGGCGGTTACGTAGATGAAGATTAATACCTTGTTATATACTATAAAACAGGGCTTTGTTAATATATTTAAAAATAAGTGGTATTCAATGGCCTCTATTGCAACCATAGCGGCCTGCTTGTTTTTATTTGGTCTGTTTTATGCAATACTAGTGAATTTTCAAAATATGGTAATGAGTGCGGAAGAGGGCGTTTCCGTTACAGTATTTTTTGAGGATGGAACTACATCGGAGAGAATGCAGGAAATCGGCGGTATGATTGAAGGCAGAGTGGAAGTATCGGAAGTGATATTTACATCTGCAGACGAAGCATGGGCAACTTTTGGCCCGGACTACTTTGGTGAGGATTATTTGGAAGGTTTCCCTGAGAATCCTTTGGCAGGCAGTGATAATTATGAGGTGTATCTCAGCGATGTTTCTATGCAAAGTGCGTTGATTACCTGGCTGGAGTCTATTCCGGAAGTTCGTAAGGTAAACTATTCTGAGGTGACCGCAAATACGCTGAGTGGTGTGAATCTGTTGATTGCTTATGTCTCCTTGGGTATTATTGTAATTCTGTTGGCAGTAAGCATATTTCTTATCAGTAATACCGTTGCGATGGGTATATCTGTGCGTAAAGAGGAAATTAATATTATGAAGTATGTTGGTGCGACGGACTTTTTTGTAAGGGCGCCATTTGTACTGGAAGGTATTCTGATCGGTTTAATCGGTGCAGGTCTTCCCCTTGGAATTATTTACAGTATTTACAATTATGCATTGAATTACGTATCAGAGCGTTTTACGATGCTGGGAAGTCTGCTGAATTTTGTTTCGGTGGAAGAGATATTCACGGTTCTTACCCCTTTGTCACTTGCATTGGGTGTAGGTATCGGATTTATAGGAAGCTTTTCTACTGTTAGAAAGCATCTGCACGTGTAAGGAAATAGAAATATATGATGAGAAGTACCACTAAAGGTTTGGGATGTCTGCTGATCGGCATTTTGACAGCAACACTGTTTGTGGTTTTATCAGAGCCCGCAAGCATGGAAACAAAGGCCGGCACCATGTCCTCCATTACATCAGACAGTATCAAGGACAAGGAACAGCAAATTAAGCAGGCAGAGAAGGAACAAAAAGAATTACAGAACAGTTTAAGCGATTTAAAGTCGATAAAGAAGTCTCTGGAGTCAAAGAAAAAGGATTTATCCAAATATATAGCAGAGCTGGACGCCAGCTTGGAGGAGATTGAACAGAATATATCTGCGCTGCGAGTTAAAATTGAAGAAAAGGAAAACGCAATCACACAGACCACAGCGGAATTGGAAGAAGCACTGATTCGTGAAAACAGTCAGAAAGATTTTATGTATAGCAGCATAAAATTACTATATGAGCAGGGCAGTCATTCTGTAGTGGATGTGCTCCTTGCCGCCAAAGGCATGGGCGACTTATTAAACCGTGCTGATTATGCGGAGCAGATGCTTGCTTATGAGCAGCAGATGTGGGAGGATTATAAAAACAGCAGAGCGTATGTAGAACTTTGTAAACAGCAACTGGAGACAGAGAAAGCCACACTGGATGAGGCAAAGGCGGTTGTGGAACAGGAGCAGAGTGCACTTGAGGAATTGATTGAGCAGAAAAACAAAGATCTGACTGCTTATGAAAATGATATCAACAATAAAGCACAGGCAATCAAAGAGTATGAGGCAGAGATTGCTGCTCAAAAGGAAGAAATAGAAGCCTTAGAGGCATTGATTAACGAAGAGAAAAAGAAAATACTGGCAGCAAACGGTATTGTTCTTACCTATGATGGCGGAGCGTTTAAGATGCCCCTTGCATCATATACCAGAATATCAGATGAGTATGGATGGCGTACACACCCCATACTGAATACGAAACAATTCCATAACGGTGTGGATTTTGCATCACCGAAGGGTACGGCAATTTATGCGGCCTATGATGGAGTAGTAGTAGCGGCCACATATAGCTCCACAATGGGTAATTATGTTATGATAGACCATGGTGATGGCTTGTATACCATATACATGCATGCTTCTAAATTATATGTAGCTAAGGATGATATTGTTGTGAGAGGCGAGACGATAGCAGCGGTAGGAAGTACAGGGCGTTCTACCGGTAATCATTTACATTTTTCTGTTCGTTTGAACGGTGAATATCAGTCTCCCTGGAATTATCTGAAGAAATAGAGGGCACTTGCAATGGAAATGGAAGAGATTAACGGTCAGGCCGTATACGTAAAGAAAAAGAAGGATTTTTCCGGCTTTGGTGTAGGTTTTTTGTGCGGTCTCTTTGCAATGTTGATTGTTGTATGCGGAATTCTGATTGCGATTAGAATAAATAACAAGTCGGAAAGCATAGGCGAAAATGGCAGCAAAGAGGAACTGCGCGAAATTGAAGTTACCGAAGGCTCTGCAATAAATTATGATTTGGTGAATAAGCTGCAGACTTTGGAGTATATTGTTCACAAATACTATTATAAAGACGATATTACAGCAGAGCAGTTAAACGAAGGGATTTACAGAGGTTTACTGGAATCATTGGATGACCCTTATTCCCAATATTACACAGAGGAAGAATTTCGCGATCTGATGGAATCCACAGAGGGCATTTATTATGGTATCGGGGCTTATGTGACTACGGATAAGGAGACAGGGCTTCCTAAAATCAGTTCGGTAATTCCCAATACGCCTGCAGAGGAAGCGAAGCTTCGTGCCAATGATATTTTGTATGAGGTGGATGGTGAATCAACCTATGGTCTGAGCCTGGAGGAAACGGTAGCACTGATAAAAGGTGAGGAAAATACACAGGTACTTTTGACCATTATCCGGGATAGCGAAGAACTTCAGATTACCGCTACACGTCGTAAAGTGGAGACACCTACTGTAGAGCATGAGATGCTGGATAACGGTATGGGTTATCTGCAAATTTTAGAATTTGATGAAGTGACAGTAGACCAATTCAGTGATGCTTATCAGAGCTTACAGGACCAGCAGATGAAAGGTTTGATTCTGGATTTGCGCTCTAATCCGGGTGGAAGTATGGATGCGGTAGTGGAAATAGCCCGTATGTTGCTTCCCGAAGGTCTGGTTGTGTATACAGAGGATAGGAATGGTTCCCGCAGAGAATATGAATGCGACGGCAGTCATGAAATAGACATCCCGCTGGTTGTATTGATTGACATGAATTCTGCCAGTGCAGCGGAGATTCTGGCAGGTGCCATCAAGGATTACGAAAAAGGGATGCTGATAGGTACGACTACCTTTGGAAAAGGTATTGTACAGCAGATAGTACCGCTCAAGGATGGTTCGGCAATAAAGGTTACTGTCAGCAGCTACTATACTCCCAAGGGTGTTAATATTCATGGCATTGGTATTGAACCAGATATCGAGGTAGAATTCGATGGAGAGACCTATTACAGCACCGAAGATAATTATGACAATCAGTTAGAAAAGGCCAAAGAAGTGTTAGGCGGCATGATAAATCAATAAATGATAAATAAGAGACGGAGGTTACCGGGTGGTAGCCTCCGTTTTCGCCTACCGGTTGAATTTATTCTCAGAGGTATAGTGTTACAACTCTTCTTCGCTCATTCTGTATCCTACGCCCAGTTCGTTGATAATGTATTTATTATCACCCGGTTTGGAACCTAGTTTCTTTCTGATATTTGCCATGTTAACCTGAAGCTTTTTGATACTGCCATTGTCGCTGACACCCCATATTTCCCGGATGATGGCGGCATAGGTCAGAACCATGCCTGTATGTTCTGCAAGGAGCTTCAGAATATTGTATTCTGTCTGCGTGAATTTGATTTCCTGACCTGCAACAAAAACCATTCTACGATCATAATCGATTACTAAATCATGTAATAGGAATTTGCCGCCGGAAGCACCGCCTATTTGGGAAGTATGGCGGCTATTGCGTAATGCAACCCGCACTCTTGCGGTTAGTTCTGCTGTGCTAAAGGGCTTTGTTATGTAATCATTGGCACCTAAATCCAGCGCGGCTACTTTATCTGTTTCATTGGTGCGTGCGGACAGTACTATAATGGGAGTAGAATTATCCTCTCGAACAGCTTTGATAAATTCCAAACCATCCTTGTCCGGTAAGCCTAAATCCAGAATCACCAAATCAGGTTTGTGTGAGGTAAACATCATTTGCCCTTGTCCACATGTGCCGGCAATCAGAGTTTGATAACCTGCAGCATTTAAAATGGTTTTCATAAAACTGCAAATATTGTTTTCGTCTTCAATTACAAGAATTTTGTACTTATTATTGTTCATAAGTATCCTCCATTTTCAGTGAAAAACCAAACAGGGCACCACCTTCGTTGCGGTTACGGGCCCAAATCTCACCGTCATGAGCGCTGATAATGGTGGAACAAACCGACAAGCCAATTCCCATGTTTCGTCTGGTTCCGTCTGTGGGAACAGAACTTTCTCCGGAGTAACCATTAAACAGCACATCCAGTTTATGTTCGGGAATTCCCTGACCATTATCGCATACTTCAAAAATAGCTTTATTGTTCTCTGTTCGCACTGTCAAATTCAGCTGTGTCATTCCTTTTGCATGATATACGGCATTTTCCAGTATATTGATGAGTACCTGTTCGATGAGCATGGCATCCATGGGAATGCTGATGAAATCATCGGGAATAGTTACTTCAATGTCCTGCTCGGGACAATGTTTACGGAATTTGATTAACGCAGCGTCTATTAATTCTTCCAGTACGGTAGGCGTTTTGGCTACACGTACCTGCTCGCCGTTTATACGGGTCACGGATAAGAGATTCTCTACCATGCGGGTGAGCCACTCCGAATCCTTACGTATTTCGCTCAGTAGTTTTAGCTGTTGGTCTTTTTCCAAAAAGTCGTAATTATCAATAATGGCTGAGCTGGCACCATAGATGGAGGTCAACGGCGTGCGTAGGTCATGGGATACAGCACGCAGCAGATTGGCGCGCATGCGCTCCATCTGACTTTCCAGCTTTACTTTCTCCTGTTGTTTAACCTGTGTGGTCAGAGTACCGGTCATGATAGCCACAATCAACATAACTACTGCTGAAGATAAACATTCCGGTGAAATCAGGTCAAACGCATAGTAGGGATAGGTAAATGCATAATTAACTGCTAATACACTGATTAGTGAAGCTGCAATACCCCAGAAGTACCCTTGAGTTTTGAGGGATATAATATATATGCCCAATACAAAAATCATAGGAATAAGAGTTCTTGTTTGAAATAATTCCTCCAAAAACAAATTGAGAAAAAAAGCTGCCAACAGGACGGACAGTACAAAAACGCTCTCCGTGAATATGTGCTTATATTTCTTCATAGAGAATGCCTCCTATTTGAAAATAAATTATACCAGTTTGTCGGCAAAGATGTAGTAAAGGATATCATGGTTTTTGTAAAATAAAGTGTGATGGCACGGGACGATTCACCGGCATAATAAAACAGACTGCAACAAAGCTACAGTCTGTAATGACTCATTAATTCAAGCAGTCGATATATGCTGCGGAATATTAGAACGGCAGTTATAATATGACATGCAGATTGCAAGTGAGGTTTGCCGGCAATCATCTTTTCCCATAAATCAAAACAAATCAGCATAAGCAGATACCAAATAGTATATTCTGACACTGGTGTCAATTCCGGAAAGAGGATTACAGTTACTAATAAAAATAAGGATAGCAGTATCAATACACGATGCCATATCGGCAGTAAGGGTTCTGTGGATGCTGTTAGTTCCGTATTTTTGTTTAGTGCAAAATGGCAACCGTATAACAGGATAAGTACCGGCAGTATAATCTGTAGTATAGGGGCCAGGCAGGCAAAAGCATCGGACCACACCTGCCCAAGCGGGCCTGATGTAAAAGCCGGATGTAGATGGAATAATTCACTATTGTCCGGCAAATGAATTAAATAAGCAGTACTGATGGCCGGGATAAAGGCCAGGTACAGAGAAAGAAAACGTAAACAGGAAGCAGTGCTTCGATGCTTTAAGAAAACACCGGGAAGAATAATGAGGAGGAGCAATATCATCATAAACGCAGCAGTACTCAAAATGTCCATTACGGCTGTATATGGAATGTCGAATTGCATGGAAAGATATAAGCCTACGCCCTGAGCGGTTTGGACATCATAGAGCGCATATGCAGCTGAACACAAAAGTATCAGAAATAAAATGCCTGCAATAATGTGGGCATACTTTGCAATGTGGCTATGCAATTGTTGAAATGTTTTGGGAAACGGCATGATTGCTTCTCCTTTTTTAAAATACCATTTACAAGGAAGGACAAGGATGTCCCTGTCAGCCTATAATTTGCAGACTAAAGAATAGCACCGCATAACCCCACAAAGATGCCAGTCCCATATAGGCAAACTTTTGAATATAGGGGTGTGTTTTTAGCATACGGTTCAATATGCGTAAAATCAATACAATACATAATACCATGGTGCCGAAGGTGGCTCTGTCCGGATAGTGAGGGGACAATACCATGGCGCCATAGGAAAGGATGGCGACAATAAACAATATATAATCTGTTACATAAGGTTTCTGCTTCATACCGTAGATGTATACAAGGGATAAGCCAAAGAGCAATAAAACGGAAGGGAATAAAAAGTCAGTTCCTGCATGTAGCATAGAAAAAATACGGTTATACAGTGTTTCCATCGGACCGGTAGGCTCGATGGTGGCACTTCTGACGAAATTACCCGGTGCCAATATAACCAGTATGCTGCCAAGCAGAGAGGTCAGACTGCCTGTAAACATCCATAGAGGGAGTTTTTTCTTTTGCACACGTGCATGATAAAACATGACCATAAGAGTACAAACAAAACAGGAAGGTCCCATGTTTTCATTGCTCCAGCCGGTTATGAGTCCAAGAGGAATCATCCAGAGCCATGCAAAAGGGAGGGATTGATCCGTTGTGTGATCAAGAGGTCTTAGATATATCCACAGAAAGAACAGAATCCATAGAGTGGAGTATACATAATTTACCGCTCCGGCCTGCCAGACCATACTATATAAAATATTAGCGTTTAAGCTCACAGTCAAAACGGATGCAGCGAAAAAAGTCAGCAGATTTTTATGCCCGGAAAAGACACAAATCATATAGGATAATAAAAGGGTCATGCCTACATTTAATAAATCAGCCATAAGTTCGCCTGACACAAGTGTCAGTTGCAAAAGGCCGTGAGTGATAATGCGGCCACCCCAGTTCATATAATGCCAGATCTGGCCTTCTATAATATCTCCCAAGTTACGTAAAGGTTCCCCGGTAGCCAGATTGGTGCTGTACCACAAATCGTCCATCATAAAGGGGGTGAAGCGATGAAACACGAATTGCAAAGTATATAGTATAAACAGTGCAATCCATATGGTTGAATGTAATATGGAGAAATGTGGACAACGCTTTTTGTTCATGGTACTTCCTTTCATAAAGATTTCTTTTCTACACTCTTTATAGTATAAACAGATTTGATATTTTACGCAACAAAAGGATATAGGAAAAGTATTTTAGTATAGCAATGCTATTTCCTTCAAATAAGCATAAACTGAATAGTATAGAAATGGACAACAAAAAGGTAAAAAAAGGAAAATTATTGCTTGACAGAAGTTATGTTCAGTGATAATCTTGTTGTGGTTAGTTAAAACTAATTATCGTCTGAGAAGTAGGAGGCCGATATGAAACTGATAGATGCGCTGGTAGGCGAGGAATATATGATTAAGGCAATCGAGACGGATGATGAAGAATTGGATGCGTTTCTTTTTTCCTTAGGATGTTATAGCGGAGAACCGATTACAGTGGTTTCCCGTAAAAAAAGGAATTGTGTAGTTTCGATTAAGGATGCCAGATATAATATTGATAATCAGCTGGCAGAAGCAATCATAGTGTAGTTGCAGATATAGTGGTGGGAAAACACCACCTATATTTAGGCAAGGGAGTTAGTTTTAACTATCTTGCTGAAGCAACAAGATTTACCAATAAAGAATATAGATGAGTATGAGGAGGAAATCCCATGAGAATAGCGTTGGCAGGAAATCCCAATAGCGGAAAAACAACCATGTATAATGCACTGACCGGAAGCAATGAGCATGTGGGTAACTGGGCAGGTGTAACTGTTGAGAAGAAAGAGAGCCTGATTAAGAGAAGTTTATACGAAGGAAGCGAGGAATTGCTGGCGGTGGATCTGCCCGGTGCATATTCCATGTCTCCTTTTACTGTGGAGGAAAGTGTTACAAGTGCATATGTAAAGAGCGAGAATCCGGATGTGATTATTAATATTGTTGATGCTTCTAATTTGAGCCGCAGCTTGTTTTTTACCACGCAGCTGTTGGAATTGGGGATTCCCATGGTTGTTGCGCTGAACAAAAGTGATATTAATGAAAAAAAGGATACCAGGATTGATACGGCTTTGTTGGCGGAAAAGCTCGGCTGTCCTGTTATCAGTACGGTTTCCATTTCTGCAAATGACAATGGCCTGGCAGAAGTGGTAAAGGCGGCAATAGCACGGAAGGGAATACAGCAGAAAGCGCCCTATGTGCAGGATGATATCAATCTGAAAGATAAGGCCGCAGTGGAAGCTGCAGATAGAAAGCGTTTTGCTTTTGTAAACAAGGTTGTTGCAACTGTTGAGCAGCGTAAGGTGCGCACCAAAGACAAAAATGTACAAGATAAGATTGATGCGGCGATTACACATCCTGCGCTGGGGATTTTTATTTTTGCAATGGTGATGTGGTTGGTGTTTTACGTTTCCCAGACAACTGTCGGTACTTGGATTGCAGATTGGCTGGTAGGCTGGATAGAGATTTTCCAGGAGTGGGTAGCCGGCAAGGTAGAAAGTGCAAATCCTTTCCTGCAGTCTCTTCTTGTTGATGGTATCATTGGCGGTGTAGGAGCAGTTGTAGGTTTCCTGCCTCTGGTAATGGTAATGTATTTCCTGATTGCGCTGCTGGAAGACTGTGGCTATATGGCACGCGCAACGGTAGTGCTTGATCCTATTTTTAAGAGAGTGGGCTTGTCCGGTAAATCCGTTATTCCCATGGTAATCGGTATCGGATGTGCGATTCCCGGTGTTATGGCTTCACGCACCATCCGTAATGAGAGAGAGCGTAGGGCAACGGCTATGTTGACTCCTTTCATGCCCTGTGGAGCAAAGCTTCCCGTAATTTCCCTGTTTGCAGGTGCATTCTTTGGCGGCTCCGGCTGGGTTACATATGCAATGTATATTTCCGGTATTGTACTAATCTTAATAGGCGCACTGCTTGTAAAGAAGATTACCGGTTATAAGTATAAAAAGTCTTTCTTCATTATCGAGTTGCCTGAATATAAGCTGCCCAGTATTAAGAGAGCCTTGGTTTCCATGTGCTCCCGTGGTAAAGCATACATCATCAAGGCAGGTACCATTATTCTGGTATGCAATGCGGTAGTGCAGATTATGCAGTCCTTTAACTGGCAGTTACAACTGGTAGAAGAAGGAATGGAGAAAACTTCTATCCTGGCAACCATTGCTTCTCCCCTTGCTGTGATAATGGTTCCGGTTGTGGGAATCGCAGCATGGCAGCTGGCAGCAGCAGCAGTCACCGGTTTTATTGCCAAAGAAAATGTAGTGGGTACTCTGGCAGTTTGCTATGGTCTGACCGCTTTTATCGATACAGAAGAGCTGGCATTGGTAGGTGGTGCAAACGAAGTTGCCATGGCTTTGGGACTGACAAAAGCAGCGGCACTGGCATACTTAATGTTCAACCTGTACACTCCCCCCTGTTTTGCAGCGCTGGGTGCTATGAACTCTGAGATGCAGAGCGCAAAGTGGTTATGGGGCGGTATTGCACTGCAGTTGGGAACCGGTTATACAGTGGCGTTCCTGGTATTCCAGATTGGTACGCTGATTGCCACCGGTGGCGTTGGTGCAGGCTTCCTGCCCGGTTTGATTGCAGTCATTGCGATGATAGGAATTCTGTTGGTTCTGATGAACAGAGCTGAGAAGAAGTATGCAGCAGAATACGCGCTGAAAAAAGGTGCAGCATAATATGAAACGGGTATGATATATAAGGAGTTATTGTTATGGTAGATTTTGTAATATTTGCAGTACTTGCAGTAATTCTTGGAGCGGCAGTGATATATTTGGTAAAAGCTAAAAAAAGAGGAGTGAAATGTATCGGATGCCCGGATGCTGCTATGTGTGCACATAAGAACGGTACCTGCTCCGGTGGTGGTTGCAGTTGCTGTGGAGATGAGTGAATAGTGTGACAATAAAGGACCGATTGCGGATATAATCGGTCTTTTCTAGTCCTATTGTACTATGTAACAAAAACGTAACATTTATTGACAAATTGCATGTAATAACATAGCATTAGATTAAAGCATCAAAGTAGTGATGTATCAAGGAGGAAGTCTATATTGGGGAGAGATTTGTTTGAAAAGCCGCAAATGGTAGAGGAAGCAGCTAAGGCGCAAAAGGGAATGAATTGGTGCCTGGAAATGCTGGTATTTGTGGCGGTATTTTTTGTCAGCGCCATAGCAATGGGCATTTTGATTGCACCGCTTGAACTGGTTATGTTGTTTTCGGATGCAGAGTATATGCAGGCAGCGGCATCCGGTGATTTACAGGCGGCCATGGATGCGACCATGCGAATCGCATCAAATGAGATTTATACGGTTGTATCCCTTGTGGCACAGATAGTGATGATACTGGTGGTTTGTCTTTTCTGTAAGCTCATACAGAAGAGAAAGATGCGCACCCTGGGATTTGTGAAGAAAGGGTTCCTGAAGGAGTATCTGCTGGGTCTGGCAGCAGGTTTTGTGTTCTTTTCAGTAACAGTATTACTGGGCGTTGTAACCGGTGGGTTAAAGGTGGAAGGAATTTCTGCAGAGTTTTCAATCGGTATGTTTGCATTATTTGCACTAGGCTTTATGTTTCAGGGTATGGCTGAGGAAGTGATGTGTAGAGGTTATTTCATGATTTCCTACGCCAGAAGATATCCGGTGTATGCTGCGGTACTTGCCAATGCACTTGTATTTGCTGCACTGCATATACCAAATAGTGGAATGACAGTGTTATCTTTTGTTAACTTGGCACTCTTTGGTATTTTTGCATCTGTATATATGCTTCATAGGGGAAGTATCTGGGGAATCGGTGCATTCCATTCTATCTGGAATCTGGTGCAGGGAAATTTTTACGGTATTAAAGTAAGTGGCATGGAATTTGGCAATTCATTTCTGCGAATGACGCCTGTTGAAGGCAAAGAGTTGCTTAGCGGAGGTGATTTTGGACTGGAAGGAAGTATTTGGGTTACAATAGTCTTAATTGCCGGAACGGTATTTATGTATTATTCAATGAGCAAAAAACAAAAGGGGGAAGCCAATGTTTAATTTTTTAAAGAGCAGTAAGAATGCACAGTTGGATGCAATTATTCAACGAATCCATATGAATATGGAAAACAATTATAAGGATGCTGCCCAGATGAATCTGGCTGAGCTGGAGGAGACATATAACCTGCTGGCAGAATGCGGCAAGCTCAATGATAAGCAAATGCTTAATTATGAAAATGAATTAGATACGTTTAAAATCAGATTAAAAAATTTCACTCATAAGGATCAAAAACCTACATGGGTGTAGGGGGAAGTTTAGATAAAAAGGGCTACTTTTTAGTAGCCCTTTATCATTTCTTCAATTTGTGCACTGTTTAAGAGAGTACATTGTTTGTCGTGGATGGAATATACCCTTTTACATATGTTAAGCACAGAAGGTCTGTGGGTGGTTACAATAGTGGTACGGGGATATTTATCTTCCATAATATTCTGCAAAACCTTTCTTTCAGTGACCATATCCAGTGCGGAGGTGGCTTCGTCCAGCAGAAGGATGGGGGAACGACGAAGAACTGCTCTGGCAATGGACAACCGCTGGGCCTGCCCTTCTGAAAATCCGCCGCCGCGCTCCTTTATTTCACTGTTGATGCCATCCGGTAATTTCTCTACGAAGTCCCAGGCACATGCTATTTTCAGTGCATCGATGATTTCTTCATCAGTAGCATCTTCCTTTACATTTCGCATATTATCTGCAATGGTTCCGGAAAACATAGTGTTTCCCTGCGGAACATAGGCAAATAGCTGCCTGGTGGATGCTGTCAGCTCCATGAAGGAGGACGCATTTTCAGGTGTGGTGTTTCCGGTGCATATGTATCCGCCGCCGGTTTGCGGGCGTATAATGGAAAGCAACACACGGAGCATGGTGGTTTTGCCCTCTCCGGAAGGACCTACAAGAGCGATTACTTCATGAGGATGTGCATCGAAACTTACATTTTCAAAAACCTCAGTGCCGGTGGCATAGGCATAAGAAACGTTACGGATGCTGATGCCTACACCGGATTCTTTATTGGCTTCAAAAAATGCGGCCACTTCTTCTTTTTGACTGTAATCTTCCTTGGGCAGATTTAATATACCCATGAGACGCTTCGCACAGTTGGCCAGATTGATAGTGGTAGGTATGAAGCCAATCATATTATCAACGGTTCCGCTAAGAGATGCAGACAATGCTAAGAACATGGTCATGGTACCGTAGGTGATGTCGCCTTTCCAAACCTTATAGATTCCCCAACCGTGGGCAGAATAGCTGACGATAAGGGATACAATGGTCAGGATAAAGGAGTTGATAATGGAAACCCGTTGGTATTTTAAGCGTGCATCCGCATATTGCTTTTGAAGCTCCTTCAGACGTCTGGAGTACAGGGGTAACATGTCAAATGCTTTTACGGCCTGGATATTGGAAAAGGTTTCGTTGTTAAAAGCGGACATTTTGGAACCGATATTCATGGAGTTCATATTACTTTGCTGTAATTTCTTCAGAGAGGTCCTGGAGGTATAAACGCTGACAGGGATACTGACCAAAGCAAATACGGCAAAGGATGCATCATAGTGCAGAACCATAATGAGCGCTGAAATAAATCGGAACAGATAATTAATAAAGGAAGGGATAACAGTTAATATTCCGGTGGATATCACACTGGCATCACCGTTCCAGCGAATCAGCAAATCTCCGGAATGATATCGGGTAAGAGATTCCCAGTCCGTTGACAATATTTCATCAAACATCCGGGATTTGATCTCGTTATCGATTTTAATGCTTATTTTGTTGGAAATATAAGCGGATAGCTGGGTGATACAGCTGCCGCCCAGGGTAATGCCAATCATGGTTGCAAATGTAGCCAGCAGTTTGCCGGTTTGCTGACCGGTAATGATATCTACCAAATCGCGGGATACCAGACTGCTGATAAGCGTAACTACAGTGCCGGACATACCAAGGAGGGTATATATACCTATAAAAACAAGATATTTTTTGGCAAAGCTGTATATCCAGGTCAATTGTCCCAATATTTCGTTGAGGCGTCCATTTTTAATTTGTTGGATGTAATGTTTTACTCCGGACATAATAAATTTGTTCTCCTAAAAAAATGCACCACTTTTGCAGTGGTGCATAGTTCATTTGTAAAGTATAAAGATTTAACCGAAACGGTAGCTTGCTACGCGGACACTGTAGTCGGAAGCATTTCTGGTACCGATAGCACCCTGTAAGGGCTGTCCTGCTTCGTTTTCCAGATGAAGAGCGTTGTAATCAACAACGATCTGGAAAGTGAAACCGATGGACTCATTGGGGTTACCGTTATTCATTGCAGTAATGGTAAAACTTCTGTCCGTAACATTGGTTATAGGATAACCACTGGCATCACGCACTTCAAGGATAGGGAAGTTCGTTGTGAAGTTAATTACCAAAGGCTTTGAACCGCCTTCGTGTACACCTGCATGTGTTGCGGAAACATGGCACACAGAATGGTGACCGGTATTATGTCCTGTCCAGGTACATTTCCAGTTAACCCAGCAATCATGTGTGGGACCGGCATCGGGAGTGGGTACAAGTGCACCACTTTCCATATATATGCCTTCTGCTAAATCTTCAATTGCACCTACTTCAATTGTGTTTGTAAAAAAATCCACGATATATCCTCCTCAAAACAAAAACATAAAATCACATTTATTCGTATTAAGAGTGTAGTACT
Source organism: Acetatifactor sp. (assembly GCA_045597105.1). GTDB lineage: Bacteria > Bacillota > Clostridia > Lachnospirales > Lachnospiraceae > Acetatifactor. The sequence continues at coordinate 17,195 of JAZODQ010000006.1, read as the reverse complement.
ATTTTCCTAATGCGTCAAGTCTTTGTCATGAATCTAACAAAAATGTTATTTATTGTCAATGAAGGAGTCGATAACGTTCTTAATAGTAGCTACAGCCTGTTCATCCGGGGTGCAGCTTAATTGACAGATAAAAATCCGGTCATATAGTTCTGTGATTACATGATGATTCCGGTCTTGCCCGGTGGCAGTCCATGCAGGAGAGGGAGTGCGGTGCAATAACCATAGCTGCTTTTGGTCGTCGCTGAGAGGTATCACCTCATTTATCGCGCCCTGCTTTAGAAAAATAACACCGCCAAGAGGATACGTTTTTGTATCATAAATTCCTGAAGTGCCACACCATGGAATGCCGTGAACCACAGGAATGCCCTGTTCAACGGTAACCAGATTTAAGTCTCCGTTTATCACCGGAGTGTTGCACAATTGCCTCCAAAGATCTGTATGGGTAGACTTGCCTGTACCGGAGGGGCCGGAAAAAAGCCAAACTCTGTCGCGGTATAGAATGGAGGATGAATGAATCATCACCATTTGATGCATTTGGGCAAAATACATAAAAACCAGTCGGATAGTATAGTTAAGTTCCTGGGTAATTTGGGCCGGTACATCAGTGGTACAATAAACAGTTACATTATCTCCGTCCTTACTCATGTGTGCTTCTTTTACATAGCGAAAAGCAGGGAAAAATAGAATATATCTATCGGGCCCATCTATAATGGACAACTCTGCATTTCGTAAAATCAATTGCCCGTTTTCCGTATGCAGGGGAGCGGTCGGTTGTATGTAAATCTGTTGGACATCAATTTGTGTAGAAATATCCTCAGTAACCGCAAAGTCAGAGAATTCTTGGGGGAAAATATCCCAGGGACTATGAATTGCACAGTATAGTCCTGCAATCTTTAATATTTTCTTCTGTGAAAATAGTTGGGGCGGATGATTTTCCGGCAACAGGATACCTGCCTGATACAGAAAATTGATAAAGGTTGCAATATTTTTTTCTAAAGAAACATATTGCTCTGCCGGACACTGAAAATGTGCCGCACAGCAATCGGTCAGTTCTTTTATATCGGATGTTTCCTCCAAGTGCTCCCACAGGAAGGCACCGGTTTCGTCCAGACGATAGTCGTGTTTAAAATCAGCGTTGGCCTGCCCGAAGCATGTCAGATAAGGTATGTCCGCAAAATATTTCAAACGATAATACGGGTTACGTTTCATAAAATCATTCTCCTAAAAATGGAACGGAATATGTATTTATGATAATTATACTTTTTTTGTAGGAATTGGGCAACAGGAGAATTAAGAGGGAGATAATGTGGGATTCCAAATATGAGTTTATTTCTAATCCTTTTTCGGAATTGTGTTGCTGATAAGAAGCGTATATAATGAAGTTAATAAGAAACAGGCACCTGGAAGTTTACAAAGCGATAAATATATTTAAAGTGGGTGGTATAGTGTTTGAATTGGGATTTCCATATGAATTACAGAATAAAGTTCATAAAGTATTAGAAAAAATGAGTATAAGAACATACAACAACATATCACACAGTGTTTCTGAGGAGTGTACGAATGAAGAATACATGTTATCAGATGGAAGTACCATAACCTTTCCTTATAGGGTATATTTTATAGATGATGAAAAGATATATAATGAGCTGGAAGATAAAGAGGAGCAATTTATTTACAGTTGCATTTGTACGAGAAGTTGTGATGGATATGTTAGACAAAGACATCTGCGAAAAATAATGGAGAATGACTTTCCTCAGTGGTGTATGCCGTATATATTAAAATTGTCCTCAGAATATGTGGTAGAAATTATTGATGATATTTATGAATATATGGAAACAAGAGATAATACGTTGTTTCAAATATTCTGTGAAAACAATCCTTGTATATTTAGAAATTCATATTCAAGAATGGTAAGTTATTGGAATGAATTTTATCGACATAGATTTTATAAGTTTCATAATTATGTAGGATACAGATTATATAGGGAATGCTTCGGATATAGCAGAAAATATAATAGGTCATAATATGAACCTGAAAAAACAAAGAAATTGAATGCACGTGATTATTTGAAGTTGTGGAGGTAGAAATGGTAAGAATAGCCACTGTAAATGATGCAGAACAATTAAATATTTTAAATAATGAATTTAATGGTGAGGGCGAAACAAGTATTGATAATATTAGAGAATCCCTTATAAATAATGTACAAGAAGTTGTCATCGTTGCTGATGAAGATGAGATATTAGTTGGATTTGTCTGTGTTCAGTTAAAAAAATCGTTCTGCTATGATGAATATATGCCTGAAATTACAGAAGTGTATGTTCAGCCAACATATAGAAAAAGAGGAATTGCAAGTGAAATGATTACTTTTGCCGAAACTTATTGTAGTAAGCATTATCCGCTTCACAAATATGAACTTCTAACAGGAAAAGAAAATCTTGTTGCACAATCTGTATATAACAAACTTGGATATATAGATGATAATGAAATCCATTTATCAAAACGAATAAAGAAATAGCCAAATTTGATTTGACCGAAGGATGACAATTGAACGTAGTTCAATCTTTACATGAACGAAAAGAAGTTTATTCAAAAAGTCAAGTAAAAATGATTTCATGTTTGATATTATAGGGTTATAACAATTATATTCTAACACCTATAAGGTTTATGTAGACGTTGAAATTGAAAGGAGAGGTGTTTTATGACGAATTTTGATAGAATAAAAGGATATTATAGTGTATTTGATGAGCAGAACAGATTAGCACGTGATAACAGTGGGAAGTTTGAATTTGAGATGACTATGCATATTTTAAAGAAGTATCTGCCGGAGAAGGGGACTGTTTTGGACCTTGGTGGTGGTGCTGGAGTGTATGCATTTGAACTTGCGCAGAAAGGGTATCAGGTTTGGCTTGCTGATTTATCAGAACGGTTGATTGAACAGGCAAGTGAAAGAAGGAGTGTGGAACAAACAGAGAATCTGATAGCAACGGATGTGGTAAATGCAATCGATTTAAGTAATTATCAGGATAATATGTTTGATATAGTGCTTGCCCTGGGGCCGTTTTATCACTTAACAGAAGAAATTGAGCGTCAAAAATGTGCGTCTGAAATAAAAAGAGTTTTAAAAGATGGTGGAATTGTGATTGCAGGATTTATTCCGTACTTATCAGGAAGTATTGCAATCGTGGATCGGTATTTCTTTTGCCCTGAGCATGTGGATGCGTCGAATCTTGCATATGTGTTTGAAACCGGAAAATTTCATAATTTAGCCCACACGGGTTTTCAGGAAGGATATTATGCGACTGCTACGGAAATGAAAAAAATGTTCGAAAGCAATCATTTTGAAACAAATTGTATCCGTTCGGTACGTGGGTTCGGTTATGAAAAAGAAGATATGATTTATCAAGTCAAGGATGAGGCAGTCTTTGCAGAGATTATGAAAGCAATCGATAAAACAGCTGAAGAGTCTGCAATTGTTGAGATGTGCGGGCATGCGGTCTATATAGGAAGAAAGAGATAGTGGTTATGAGTTTGTTATGAAGTTGTAAACAACGTGTAAATAATTGAAGTTCGACAAATTCCAATTGTGTGAACTGAGCCATGCCGACACATCGCAAGCAAAGCTTGCTCAGTGTCGCGGCGTTCGCCGTATGCATCTTCGCTCGAATATGCCTGCCCGTGTGCAAGCACCCAGCAGTCACCTTCGGCTCATCTGCGCATGGCTCATTGCTACGCGCAAACTTTCAGGTTTTCTTATAGTTAAATAGAATTAACTGTGCATTATTAATCTTTAGGAACATCATTCCAAAAAGGAAGTATTTCTATATTATCAGTATAATGACAAGTTCAAAAAAGTGTGTTATAGTAACAATAATATGAACCAGAGCGGTATGTTCAGGAAGGAAGCTAACGATGAATACAGTAATATGCAAATCTTATTATGAATATTGCGACGAACAGGCAATGCAGCAGTTAGGTTACGGGCATGGCCTTCATTTCGTGTATTCGTATTCATATAAGATAAGAGGTTTGCAGTTTACTGTGTGATTTAATATAAATGGCTATATATCAAACACTCAGAACAGCTTATCTTATATGGATGGGTTGTTTTTTTATTACAATTATAAAAATAAGACAGGGAGGGAAATTATGGAGCACAAAGGAACGCAAATATTGGAAACAGACCGTTTGATACTGAGGCGGTTTACATTGGAGGATGCAGAATGTATGTTTAAGAATTGGGCATCAGACCCGGAGGTTACGAAGTTTTTGACATGGCCCGCACATGTAAATGTTGATGTGACAAGGTTCGTGTTGGGAGGTTGGGTAGAGAGATATGCAAAGCAGGACAGTTACAATTGGGCCATTGTATTGAAGGAAACGCAGGAGCCTATCGGAAGCATATCTGTGGTGAAGCTGAATGAAAATACTGAGGCGGCAGATATAGGATATTGCATGGGCAAAGCCTGGTGGGGCAAGGGCATTATGCCGGAGGCTCTGGGTGAAGTCATTGCTTTTTTGTTTGACGAAGTAGGATTGCATCGCATTGCTGCCTGCCATGATGTAAATAATCCTAAGTCCGGCAGGGTAATGGAGAAGGCTGGAATGAAGCAGGAAGGTATCTGGCGGGCGGCCGGAAAAAATAATCAGGGGATTTGCGATGAGGTATGGCATTCGATCTTAAGGGATGAGTGTTAGAAGGAGAAAAGTATGGTACGATTTGCGGAAAAAGAGGATTTGGCGCGGGTGAATGAGCTACGCAAAGTGGTAAATGATGTACATGTAGAAGGACGTCCGGATATTTTTAAACCTGGTTTTCATGAGGAACTCAGAGACTACATATTTGAAATATGGAATGCGGAAAATAAAGATATTGTTGTGGCAGAGAGAGAGGGTATCATTTGCGGATTTGCATGTGTGCAGTATGTGGATAAACCGGAAACGCCCTTTATGAAGGAGAGAAAGTTTTGTGATGTGGATGAATTTTGCGTAGATCCGGCATTTCGCAGACAGGCAGTGGCTACGGAACTGATTACCTTCATCAGAGAAGATGCCAAAAAGAGAGGCTTAAGCAGAGTTGAACTGAATATGTGGGAGTTTAATGAAGGAGCTCTTGCATTTTATGAGGCAGTAGGATTCCGTACCTACAGAAGATATATGGAGCTTGATGTCTGATGAAAGGCATTAACATTCCCCCGATTTTATGTTACAATGGATGTAGATACCATGAACCGTAGCATATAGTCGGGGGACATTTTATGGCAAAAGGAACCAATCAAAAGCTGAAACTGATATATCTTATCAAGATTTTGCTTGAAAAGACGGATGAGAGCCACAGTATTACCATGCCGGAAATTCTGGAAGCTTTGGCTGCATATGACATAACTGCAGAAAGAAAGAGCATTTATGCGGATATAGAGGCTATACGGGAACTGGGTATTGATGTAATCGGTGAGCAGAAGGGCAGGACCTTTTTCTATTATGTGGCAGGCAGACAGTTTGAACTGGTGGAATTGAAGTTGTTGGTAGATGCCATACAGTCCGCCAAGTTTATCACGGCCAAAAAGTCAAATGAATTGATAAAGAAACTGGAAGATCTGACCAGCCAATATGAAGCAAGGCAGCTCCGCAGGCAGGTGTATGTGGCAGGCAGAGTGAAGACCATGAATGAAAGCATCTACTACAATGTGGATGAAATACATAATGCCATTGCCTCTAATAAAAAAATTAAGTTTCAGTACTTTCAGTGGAATGTCAGGAAAGAGATGGAGCTGCGCAAGGATGGCAGCTATTATGAAATCAGTCCGTGGGCTCTTTCCTGGGATGACGAAAACTATTATATGATTGGTTTTGATGCCAAGGCCGGCCAAATCAGACATTATCGTGTGGATAAGATGCTGAAAATCGTTTGTTTGGAGGAGGGCCGTGAAGGACGTGAGCTTTTTGAAAAGTTCGATATGGCTGCTTATGCACGTAAAAGCTTTGGCATGTTTGGCGGTGAGGAGCAGTATGTGAAACTTCTGTGTCACAATAGTCTGGCCAATGTAATCGTGGACCGGTTCGGTAAGGAAGTAATGATGGTGCCGGTGGATGAGGAGCATTTTCATGCAAATGTGAATGTGGCAGTCAGTGAACCGTTCCTGGGATGGGTGTTTGCGTTGGGAGACAAGGTAAAGATTGCGGGACCGGAAAGTGTAGCTGAGCGGATGAAGGAATTAGCCAAAGCCACCTATGAGAGGTATTTGTAGAAAGTAGGTTGGAGCAAAGAATTTAAGAGTTTTGAGGAATAATCCGTAAGGTAAAAATACCTTGCGGATTTTTTGCGCAGAAAACTTGGTGAATGACAGATTATGAAAAAGGCAAAAAAGTAATTCGATTAGAATAAGTTCGTAATCAAAATTTTACAGAAACTCCGGAAATGCGGAAACTTTTTACGTGCGCAATGGCGGGAATGATATTTTACACCATCTTCTATTTATTTGGTAGGCACTGTTTTATTAATCATTTACTATCTATTGCTTTTTTTTTCAATATTTGTTATGATAAGCTCTTGTGGATAAGTAAGTGAGAAGAACCGCTGAAAAGTTTTAGGGTTACTGCTTAAGTCTTATCTGAAAAGCAAAGGAGGAACGTATCTATGAAAAAAAGTAAAAAGTATCTTGTATTGTTTATCATGGCACTGTTAGTGTCACTGGGCATTCCGGCAATGGAAGTGTCTGCCACAGAAGCACGAGCAGATGTCGAAATATCGCAAACAGTGCGCACCGGAGTCCTTGGAACCAATGGGAATATACGATGGACTTATGAATCAGGCCCTAAAAGACTGACCATAACAGGTGAGGACAGCGGTTTATCAGAAGGAAGCTACAGTCCATTTAAAAGAATTTGTAGCGATGTGGAAACCATTGTTGTCAAAAATTGTAAACTGGAGGGAAGTATCGCTTATTTATTTTGTGATCTTAAAAAATTAACCACTGTAGAATTTAAGAAGGTTGATACCTCTATGGTAACAGATATGAGTTCCATGTTTTCAGGCTGTAGCAGTCTGAGCAGTTTGGATGTAAGTAGTTTTGATACATCTAATGTAACGAGTATGGATTACATGTTTTATAACTGTAGCAGTCTGAGTAGTTTAGATGTAAGTGCTTTTGACACCTCTAACGTACTGAATATGGATTATATGTTTTATAACTGTAGCAGTTTGAGTAGTTTGGATGTAAGTGGTTTTGACACCTCTAACGTACTGAATATGGATTACATGTTTTATAACTGTAGCAGTTTAAGTAGTTTGGATGTAAGAGGATTTGATACCTCTAAAGTGAAGAGAATGTGTTCCATGTTTTCAGGCTGTAGCAGTTTAAGTAGTTTGGATGTAAGAGGATTTGATACCTCAAACGTAGAGTATATACGTTCCATGTTTTCAAGCTGTAGCAGTTTGAGCAGTTTGGATGTAAGAGGATTTGATACCTCTAATGTAGTGTCTATGGAGGCCATGTTTGCCGGTTGTAAAAGTCTGAAGAGTTTGGATGTAAGTGGATTTAATACCTCTAATACAACGTCTATGGCGTCTATGTTTACAGGTTGTAGCAGTTTAAGCAGTTTGGATGTAAGTGGATTTGATACCTCTAATGTAACGTCTATGGCATCTATGTTTTATGGCTGTATGAGTCTGAAGAGTCTGGATGTAAGAGGATTTGATACCTCTAATGTAACAGATATGGTATTTATGTTTTCCAGCTGCAGCAGTTTGAGTAGTTTGGATGTAAGTAAATTTGATACATCTAACGTAGTGAATATGGGTTCTATGTTTTACTACTGTAGCAGTTTGCCCAGACTGGATTTAAGTAAATTTGATACAGCTAATGTAACCAATATGTATGCCATGTTTTCAGGCTGTAGCAGTTTGAAGGAGTTGAATTTAAGAGGATTTGATACTTCTAATGTAACTAATATGGGTTGGATGTTTCAGGGCTGTAGCGCATTACCCGGCATAGATTTAAGTGGATTTAATACCTCCAATGTAACTGATATGTGGAACATGTTTGCCGGTTGTAAAAGTCTGAAGAGTCTGGATGTAAGAGGATTTAATACCTCTAATGTAACAGATATGGACTCCATGTTTTCAGGCTGTAGCAGTTTGAAGGAGTTGAATTTAAGAGGATTTGATACCTCTAATGTAACAGATATGGATGCCATGTTTTCGGGCTGTAGTAGTCTAACCAGTCTGGATTTAAGTACATTTAATTTATCAAAGGTAAAAAGTGTATTCGATATGTTGAAAGCGAATAGCTTGAAGTCCATTTATACGCCGAAAGTCGTGCCGGCAGGCGTGACGGTAAGTATGCCCGGAGTTTTCAAAGATGAGCAGGGAATGAGGCATTATGAAATGTCCTATCATGAAAGTAATATGCTGCTAACCAGAAAAGCCATAGGAATCGTATGCCAGGAAGAACTGGGAGTGGGCGAGAGTGTGCAGATGCTTGTAAAGCTGGATGATGAATTACAGGATGTTTCCACGAATAAGAACTATATGTGGTTGGCTGCTCCCAAAGAAGTAGTTACGGTATCGGCTACTGGTGTATTAAAAGCAGTAGGTCTGGGGACGGCTACCATTAGAGTGTCAGGAGAGGACAGCAGTGTGGTGCCTTACACATTTACCATTACAGTAACGGGTAAAACGGTTATTACAAGCCAGCCTACGAATCAGAGTGTAGAGGAAAGAAGTAATGCAGTATTTAAGGTAGAAGCAAACGGAAGCAATTTAAGCTACCAGTGGCAATTTAAGGCCGCAGGAGCAAATACCTGGACGAACTCCGGAATGACAGGTTCTAAGACAAACAGCATCACCGTGCAGGGAACGGCAGCCCGGAACGGCTATCAGTACCGCTGTGTGATTACAGACGGAAACGGCAATAAGGTGACCAGTAATGGAGCGACTTTGAACGTAGTCCCCGCGGTAACGATTACAAGCCAGCCTGCCAGCCAGAACGTGACAAAAGGAGCGAACGCAGTATTCAAGGTAACTGCAACAGGTAACAAGTTAAGCTACCAGTGGCAGTTTAGAACTTCGGCTTCAGGTACATGGAAGAACTCCGGCATGACAGGAGCAACCACTGACAGCATCACCGTACAGGGAACAGCAGCCAGAAACGGCTATCAGTACCGCTGTGTGGTTACAGACGGAAACGGCAATAAAGTCACCAGTAATGGCGCAATTCTGACGGTAGCAGCTGCGATAGCCATTACAGGCCAGCCTAAAAGCCAGAATGTGACAAAAGGAGCTAATGCAGTATTCAAGGTAACTGCAACAGGAAGCAAGTTAAGTTACCAGTGGCAGTTCAGAACTTCAGCTTCAGGTACATGGAAGAACTCCGGCATGACAGGAGCAACCACTGACAGCATCACCGTACAGGGAACAGCAGCCAGAAACGGCTATCAGTACCGCTGTGTGATTACAGACGGAAGCGGCAATAAAGTCACCAGTAATGGCGCAACTTTGACAGTAGCATCCGTGTTAACGATTACAAGCCAGCCTGCAAGTCAGAGTGTGGCAAAAGGAGCTAGTGCGGTATTTAAGGTGGAAGCAAGCGGAAGCAAACTAAGCTATCAGTGGCAGGTTAAAACGTCATCTGAAAGCGGATGGACTAACTCCGGCATGACAGGAGCTAAGACAAACAGCATCACCGTGCAGGGAACAGCAGTCAGAAACGGCTATCAATACCGCTGCGTGATTACAGACGGAAACGGTAATAAGGTTACCAGTAATGGAGCAACGTTGACGGTAAAGTAATATTATGCAGAATTTTTCATGAAATGATAAGTGAAATATAACCAAGAGCGTGGTGTCCGAAAGGATACCACGCTCTTTCGTTTGCATTTTTATTCGAGAGTGACAGAATATGTCTAAGTAAAAAAATATAATGAAGCTAAGAAGAAGGGAAGGTGAGATTACAATGTTAGATATAGCAGAATTAATACCGTCCAAGGATGTGCGGGAGTATATGGAGGAAAAAGGACGTGCGTTTACGGATTATGAGGAAGCAACTCTTATCTATAATCATTCCGGAATGAGCTTTTCAGAAAAGGCAGTACATTTGAAAGAGTTGATGGACATAACCACAAACGAGTATTTGAAAGAAGAAATTCAGGAAAGACTTTCCTATGATGAGCGTTGCTTAAGCAGATTTTATGAGAACAACGGAACGTGTATCTATGAATTACGGGTGTGTGATACAGAGGCTAAGGAAGCATGTGGGCAGGGATATTACGCATCCGCAAGAATTGCAGTTGCCTGTGGTAAGAAGTTTCGGGAGAATTTCAGCGTGCATAAAGTAAGGCCTGTTACAGAGGAGAAAGAACCGGAGGATTGTTGTTCGGATTGCATTGCAACTGTTTGTTTTGACAATCAGGGACAGGTGCAGGGCTACTACAGCTTAGAGGTTGAATGGACTGCCGGGAAGTCGGAGTTTGATAGGGAGCGTTTTGAAAACGCCTATATTGAGATACCGCATCCATTCCATAACGGAGATTTCGTGAGAGCGAAGAATAATGATTGGTTGGCAGATGAAGTCTGTATTGTAGAATGTAGCAATGATAAAGTGGATGAAGGTGATACAGAACAGCTATATGCATATCGGGACTATGGGGATGATTCCTTAAGGGTTGCATATATTTATGCATCAGCCAGATTTGGACATGAACATGTGAAGATTGTAGATTTAGAATATGCCACACCGGACGAAGCAGATGAAAAGTATGGGCTGTTATGCTGTGCCCAGGCGTTGATGTCAGGGAAAGGTGGATTGAGTGATTTGCAGTTTTTATGTGACGAATATTGTGGAAAGCAGAAAAACAGGAGGTGAGCCGAAAAATGAAAAGTTTACGAGAGATCAAAGCGATATTGCTTGGATGCTTCTATGGCGGAATGTTTGTAGCACAAATGATTGGGTGGTTGATAGTAAATTCTATGGGTGACTTTGAGAACTCCATATGGTGTATTACCGGTACGGCTATCTTAATGACGGTTCTATCGTGTTCCCTGTATCTGTTATTGCGTAAGTTGAACCAGAGAGTACGAGGAATTGAAGAAATGACTTTAGCGGAGGAAATTTATGAAATGCTTGGAACCGACTGATAAAGTAAAAACCTGTCTTGAAATTTTGTTGGATGCGCAGATGGATGTACGAGGGTATCTGACGGAGCCATTGAAACCGGAGGAGCTGTTAAAGGAAGTGTTATTTTGGTACAAGATTACGGAACGGCAGTTGTTTTCGCTTCGGTATATCAAAGTAAAGAGATTGTATATGTTCCTGTTATATGAAGCCTGCTTTTTGGATTATAAAAAAGTAGCTGAAATGGCGAGATGCAAAAATGAACTTGAGGCAATTCATGGAATCGAAAAAATAAAGGCAGCTATGAGGAAAGACATAAACCTGTTAGCAAATGCGGGAGGGATAGTAGATAGAATGAAAGCATATTCGGAAATTATCGACACAAGGCATTGAAGAGAGAAGTTATGAGATGTTTTATAATGTCTAAAAATAGATAAGGCTGTTTAAATGAATATGTTAAATGGTCAGAATAAGTGCATTGACGTGTTGAAATTATCTGTAAAAAGATGTACAATTAATATATTATAGAACAAAAAGATTTTGGAAAAAATTTGAGAAGGTTCAAGGACTTGGTAAAGGAAGGCTCTTTGTTTATGGCAAAGCAATCAAAAAACTATCGAATTCTGGATATATATGCTCGGTTTTGTGAAGGGAAAATAGTTAACAAGGCTGAAGAAGCCTTTCGATTTGATGTTGATGAACGTTCTATACAGAGGGATATAGATGATATTAGAGTTTTTCTAGAAAATCGGAGCGTAGATTTTGGGGATACTCGTGCTATAAAATATGAGCGTTCCCAAAAAGGATTTATCTTGACAAGTTCAGAACTATCTATGATGACCAATAGTGAAATTTTAGCCGTTTCTAAAATTTTGTTAGAAAGTCGTGCATTTACGAAACAAGAATTAGATGCAATTTTGGACAAGCTGGTTGAAGGGTGCGTTCCACAGCAGAACATGAAGCTTGTTCGTGAGTTGATCTCTAATGAGAAATTTCATTATGTAGAACTAAATCATAAGGAGTATATACAGGACAAGCTTTGGAGTATTGGCTCAGACATCCAAGAGCATAATTTGGTTTCCATCAGATATGCGAGAGCAAATGATCCACGTGAATCTATTAAAAGAATTATAGAGCCGATAGCAATTATGTTTTCAGAATACTATTTTTATCTGAATGCATTTATTGTTGAAAAGGATGCTGATAAATATGTGCATAAGTATAATTATCCGGCGATTTTTAGGATTGATAGAATCAAAAATTATAAACATTTGGATGAGAAATTTAGAGTGTCATACGCAAATCGATTTGAGGAAGGGGAGTTTCGGAAAAGAGTTCAGTTTATGTATGCCGGTAAGCTATTAAACATCAAGCTAAAATATTACGGTGACAATCCGGAACCGATTCTCGACCGATTACCTACGGCACGAGTTGTAGAGCAATATGAGCATGAGTGTGTAATTGATGCAGAAGTTTATGGTAAGGGATGCCTTATGTGGCTATTATCTCAAGGAGATAAGGTTGAAATCTTACGGCCGGAAAGCTTGAGAGAAGAAATGAAGAAAACGCTGATGGAAATGTTGGAAAGATATCAATAGCTAAGAGATGATTATAGGATAGGTAAATTAATATGAGAAATATTACAATATAAAGGAGGAAAGCGTATAATGACATTTGATTTTGAGAATTTTGACTACGAGCAAGCTAAGGAGGAGGTAAGAAAATCTATAAGTAAGCCGAATATTATGCTTTGCGGTGCAACAGGAGTTGGAAAGAGTAGTTTGGTTAATGACATTTTTAATCTATCAATTGATGATGATAATGCGGCGGTTGTAGGTAAAAGTGGTCGGCCCGAAACTAGAGGAGTTAAACGTTTCACCAATGATAAATCAACGGTTAACTTGTATGATAGTGAAGGATATGAAATTGGCACAGTAGATCAAGATGCTAATAATAGATATTATACTGAAATCATCTCGTATATTGATAAGTTACGCAATGAAAATCCTTCAAAAATGGAGGAACATATACATGAAGTTTGGTATTGTATATCAGCTGGAAATAAACGATTCTATGATGTGGATAAACGAATAATTGAAGAAGTAAAAAGTAAAAAAGTTCCTGTAATGATTTTAGTTACTAAAGTAGATTCTGTTGATGAAGAGGAATTGGAACAATTAATAACGGCAATAAGAAATCAAGTAAGAGATGTAAATATCTATACATATTCTACAATGATTGATGAAAGTGATGAAGAGATATATAAAAAATATGTTCAAAAAATAGAAATTATCAAATGGGCAATTAATAACTTAGATGAATCGTTACAATTAGGATTATTACCCGCTATAAAAGGATGCCTGAAAGAGAAAAGAGAGGTTATATTAAATGTTTGTGTTCCGTCACATGTTGCTCTTGCAGTTGCTACCGTTTTAGGAGCTTCATTTGTGCCAGTTCCATTTTCGGATTCGGTTCCGCTTATGGGTATTCAAATCAAGATGGCAATGAGCATTTTTGATTCCTTTAATATCAACGCAAATGTAAAAAATGTCGTATCAGATTTAGTTGGAACTGCGTTAGTATCATATATTGGGAAAACTATTGCATCGCAGATAATCGCATGGATTCCTGGGATTGGAAATGTAGCGAAAGTTGCTGTAAATACAGCAGTTGCAGCCAGTATTACAGCTGCTTTAGGTGCTGGAATTACTGTGATTGCAGAGCAATATTTAATTGCGTGTGTAAATAGTGGAGGTGCAGAGAATTTGCCATTTGCAGATTTTCTTACAAAAGAAAGATTTGCTGATGTAATGAAATATGTTCGAAATAATAAAGCTGAATTTGGATTAGATGATATAACTAGTAAATACAAATAATAACTTAAATAATTAATAGGAATGCGGACCAATTGGGTAGTGTATAATAGCTGTTCAACTGGTCCATGCTTATATTTTGGATAAACTGTTTAGAAAAAGACTTTTATGAAAGGAAAACGATATGAATAAGTTGGGTACAAATGTTTTAGTCGTAGGCAGATCAGGAGTAGGAAAGAGTTCTCTATTAAATTATCTGTTTGGGCGAGAAATACAAAAAACGGGGACAGGAAAACCCGTGACAGAAAAAGGACTTTTTCCATTTGATTATCAATATGATGAGAATTTTACTATATGCATTTATGATACATGGGGATTAGAACCAGATAAATCTTATGATTGGAAAGAATTAATAACAGAAGAAGTATTAAAGCATGATAAGCAACATGTCAAAGATTGGTTTAATACTATAATTTATTGTTTGTCAGCTAATTCAGAGAGGGTAGAAGATTTTGAAGTTGAAATTATTAAATCATTAGTTGAAAATAAAAACCAAATGGTTATAGCCATCACACATTGCGAAAATGAAACTGATACGAGAGCGGATGTTATGAAAAAAAGAGTGGTATCTCTTACAGGGGTAAAACCCGAACAAATTGTTTTGGTAAGCAATGTCGAAAAAAAGTTAATTGGTAAAAGTGTAAAGAAATTTGGACGAGAAACAGTTTTTACGATTATTATTCGTAATCTTTGGGAGTCCTTAAAGGTGAAAGTTCCATTTAAGGTGAGAATGCGTTTAAAAGATGCGTTTCAAAATGAGAAAAATAAGTTGAATATAACTATCTCTAATCAGTTGCTTCTTTTTCGAAGAGATAAAAAATTAAAACAATTTGAGCAAGAAGTTAATTCAGAATTTCAAAATTTTTTGTCTCAAGTAATGGATGATATAAATATACAATTTACGGAAGCGATGGAATATTATAATTCACTTTCAATACAATATGCGGAGATTGGATTGTTAAATAAAGAGAATATTTTGAATATGCCGGAAATGCATTATGAAGCTTTAAAAGATTTTAAAGAAGAGGTGGAAACGCAGGTTCTACTTATCAGAGATAATTTAGGAGAAATTATTACATTGTTAAAATCCGATTTGTCAAAGGAAGTGCTTCAGAATTTTTTCATGGCAGTAAAAAAATATTTTTCAAGTTCGAGGGAAATAAAGGATTCCTTAAATAAAACTGTAGACACATATTTATTAGAAGCAGAAAATGTTATAAACGGTCAGATAGAAAGGATAGAAGAACAACTACAAGCAATTAATGTTGAATGTATAGGGGGATTAATGATTTCGGAGGTGGACGCTGTTGTCAAAAAATGACATTAATATATTAATAACAGTAAGTATTAAGTCAGTCCGAAAATGTGCGTTTTGTTTTGGTTATGAGTGTAAGTTAGAAATACAGTAGGAGGTGCTAGTTTATATGACAATCGTTCCGATGTATAAAACATGTTCTAAATGCCATAAAAGATATTCCTGGAATCCGGATGTTGGGAAGTTTAAGTGTCCTCATTGTGGTGGTCTTGGAAAGCCGGGAAAACTATTAGAGACTATATTGACTGGAAAGAAAAAGGATAAGTAGTTTGGTGAAATTATCGGGGGGTACAGAAATACATAATATAGAAAAGTATTAGCTAAAAGCGTTGAATAATGCTGGATGAAAGTCTAGGTATTATTCAACGCTTTTTCCTTGGCATGGTAAGGGGTGCCATACTGAAGTCTGAGAAGGACGACAGAAGGAATGCAAGGAGGGTATATTGGATACAGTAATAGATAGAGACCGCCATATGTTATGAAAATAGAGAACATAAGTTCGTTTTGGGACTATACAATTTGAAGGCTTTGTGTTACAATGTACGCGAAAGAAAAACCAAACGTCTACGGAGGAGATTTGCATTTGTCGTGAGGGTGTTTTAACCAAAAAGTGAGAACGTGTCACGATGAATTTGCGAGAAGAGCTTTTTGGTGCGAAATTTTTGATTTTGTATTAACTTGTTGGAGGATTTTGGGAAAATGGAGTTTAAATTACACTCAGAATATAAGCCTACCGGCGATCAGCCGCAGGCTATCGAGGCACTGGTCAAGGGGTTTAAAGAAGGTAATCAATTCCAGACTTTGCTGGGTGTTACAGGTTCCGGTAAGACCTTTACCATGGCAAATGTCATTGCGGCTTTGAATAAACCGACATTGATCATTGCCCACAATAAAACATTAGCGGGACAGCTCTATGGTGAGTTTAAAGAATTTTTTCCCGAGAATGCAGTAGAATACTTTGTGTCCTACTATGACTATTATCAGCCGGAAGCCTATGTGCCGTCTTCGGATACTTATATTGCCAAGGATTCGTCGGTGAATGATGAGATAGATAAGCTGCGACTTTCAGCCACAGCTTCTTTGACAGAGCGCAGGGATGTGATTGTGGTAGCCAGTGTGTCCTGCATCTATGGTCTGGGTAGTCCGGATGATTACCAGGAAATGGTAGTGTCATTACGTCCCGGTATGATTAAGGACAGGGAGCAGGTGCTGCGTGAGCTGGTGGATATTCAGTACGACAGAAATGATATGGATTTAGGCCGTGGGTGCTTTCGTGTGCGTGGTGATGTGGTGGAGATTTGTCCTGCACAGGGCGGTGATTATTTGATACGCGTGGAGTTTTTCGGAGATGAGATAGACCGTATTGCGGAGGTGGAACCTCTGACCGGAAAGGTGCATGCGGTATTGAATCATGTGACCATATTTCCCGCATCCCATTATGTAGTGGCACCGGAGAAAATCAAGGCAGCCTGCGATAATATTGAGGCGGAATTGCAGGAAAGGGTGCGCTTCTTTAAGGGTGAGGATAAGCTTTTGGAGGCCCAGCGTATTTCCGAGCGTACGAATTTTGATATAGAAATGCTCAGAGAAACCGGGTTTTGTTCCGGTATAGAGAATTATTCCAGACATTTGAACGGTACGCCGGCAGGTGCACCGCCTATGACGCTGATGGACTATTTCGGTGATGATTTTTTGATTATTATTGATGAGTCGCATATGACGGTGCCTCAGATAGGTGCCATGTATGCGGGAGACCGTTCCCGTAAGACTACACTGGTGGATTACGGCTTTCGTCTGCCCTCGGCATTAGATAACAGGCCGCTGAATTTTGGTGAGTTCGAGGATCATATTGACCAGATGCTCTTTGTATCTGCGACTCCGGCCAAGTACGAAGAGGAG
>JAZODQ010000005.1:0-6484 GCA_045597105.1 Acetatifactor sp. | reverse complement strand
CTACAGATTGTATACTGCTCAGATGGACGATATTGCATAAATGGATGATATTGCGTAAAAAGAATATATAAAAGAGTCAGGCCTTGGTGTGAACTTGTAAAATTAAAGTAGACATGACGAAAAGTCATGTCTACTTTTTGTGATGGCGACGAGGCGAGCACCATCGTGCTTGCACGAAATGGTATTCGCCGACCGCTCATCAGAGCGAGATACGCTTTGCGAATCTCGTCTCTGTTATCTACTTTATGTTAACAAGTTCAAGTATTACTCCTGCGCCTGTTGCATTTTATAGTAAAAGCCTTTTTGTTCTATCAGTTCTTCATGGGTTCCCCTCTCTACGATTTCCCCTTCATGAATGACCAATATCATATCTGCATCTTTGATGGTGGACAGGCGGTGGGCAATAGCGATGATGGTACGCTTGCCGGTAATATTCTTAATTGCCTTTTGAATCTGACGTTCCGTATGTACATCCACGGAGGCAGTTGCTTCATCCAGTACGATAATGGGGGACTGGCGCAAAATTGCTCTGGCGATGGCCACCCGCTGTTTTTGACCACCGGAGAGGCGAAGTCCTCTTTCACCTACCGCAGTCTCATATTGTTCCGGCATGTGTAGGATATCCTCATGGATATTGGCTGCTTTGGCAGCTTCTTCGATTTCTGCCTGTGTGGCATCGGGTTTCGCATAGCCGATATTTTCAGCAATGGTGCCGTTGAACAGGAAAGTGTCTTGCAGTACAGGGGAAATATTATGGCGCAGACTTTCCAGGGTCACCTCTTTGATATCCTTTCCGTCAATCAGGATGCGGCCTTCCACAGGGTCATAAAATCTGGAAATCAGCTGTGTGGCAGTGGTTTTTCCTACACCGGTGGGTCCAACCAGAGCCACCATCATGCCGGGCTTGCAGGAGAAGGAGATATCCTTCAGTACAGGAATTTCATTGCTATAGTGGAAGCTTACATTTTCAAAGGTAATGGCGCCCTCTACCTGACCAATATCCTGTGCATTTTCTGCATTTTGGATGGCGGAAGGGGTGTCCAGCACCAGGGTTACACGCTCTGCGCCTGCCAGGGACTGCTGCAGATTTTCAAGTAAAGTAGCAAGGCCGGAAACAGGTGCATAAAACAGGGACAAATACAATACAAAGGCCACAATATCTTCCACGGAAAGCTGACCATTGTAAGCCAGGTAACCACCGAAAAATACTACCAGTATCGTACCGGCAGAAGAAAGAAATTCCACACTGGGATGAAATACCGCACTTGCACGAAGTGCCCGCAGCATAGCCTTTACCTGCTCGAAGTTTTTGAGATTCATGCGTTCGCTTTCATATGCCTCCTGTCCGAAGGACTGGATTTCATGCAAACCGGAAAGGCTGTCTTGTAGCTGTGCATTCAATTCACCCATGCACTTCTGGGATGCCTTGAAAAAGGGTCGCACGATTTTGGCAAAAATCACACCGGAAAGTAAAATCAAAGGAATGGGTGCACAGGTAATCAGTGCCAGCTTCCAGTTGATGGTTAATAAAATCACCAGAACACCTACAAAGGTGACGATATTGGTGATAATATCAGGTATCATATGAGCGTACAAAAGCTCGAAGTCTCTGGTATCATTTACCACCCGGCTCATTAAGTCGCCGGTCTGCTTATCGTGGAAAAAGCCCAGGTCCAGACTTTGCAGCTTATTGTACATCCTGCTGCGCAGGTCCCCAACCAGATACCAGGCAGCCTTGTGTGCCAGATAATTACTTAAGAATCGAAATAAAATACGGAGCAGATAAAGCACCAGCAACAGGATGGCAAGCTTGCTGATAACGTCAAGCGCTGCGTCATCCACGCCCTTTTCTACAACACCTGTCATGGTAGACAGAACCTTGGGGGCGGACAGATTCACAACTGTCAGTCCCAGCGTAGAAAGAATTGCCAAAACATACAGGCCCTTATAACGGGCCGCTTCTTTGGTAAGTTTCCATAACATTTTCATTTATAAAATCTCCTCTGCCATTTAATAAGCTTTCAGCATTTGAATAATCTTCCGAGCCAATTTGTACATGGGACCTTCCAATTCTTTGCGGGCATCACGAAGGTTTTCACGGATAGCAATGTGTTGAGGACAGTGCTTTTCACATTTGCCGCATTCAATACAGTTGGAAGCTGCGGTGGAGGTTTTACGCAGGGCAGTACACATGATGTATTCAAAAAGTGCCCGGCGTTTACCGTCGGTATAGCGGTGATTATATGCCGCGAAGGTACCCGGTATATCCACATTCTTGGGACAGGGCATGCAATAGCCGCAGCCGGTGCAGCCCACCTTGATTTTGGCATTAATCGCCTGAACCACTTGTTTGAGCATTTCTTCGTCCTCAGGTGTAAATTCTCCCACTTCTACAGTGGAGGCGGTCTGAATATTGTCCTGCACCATTTCGTCGGAATTCATACCGGAAAGGACGCATGTGACCTCAGGCTGGTTCCACAGCCAGCGAAGCGCCCACTGGACAGGCGTGCGTTTCATCTTATAATTTTCAAAAATACGGATTGCTTCTTCCGGCAGATTGTTCACCAGTCGGCCGCCGCGTAAGGGTTCCATGATTACTACAGGAATGCCTTTGCCATGTGCATAATGAAGTCCCTTTCGGCCTGCCTGGGAGTGTTCGTCCAGATAATTGTACTGAATCTGACAAAAGTCCCAGTCATAGGCATCTATTAACCGGCAGAACATATCGGAGTTACCGTGGTAGGAAAATCCCACCTGACGGATGGCGCCGCTTTTTCTTTTCTCTGCCAGCCAGTCTTCGATACCCAGCGCCTTCAAGCGGTTCCAGGTCTCCGTATCGGTCAGCATATGCATCAGATAATAGTCAATATGATCGGTCCGCAGACGCCTCAGCTGTTCTGCAAATAAAGTTTCCAGTTTGTCCAGACTCTGAATCAGGTAGTGGGGAAGCTTGGTTGCAATATATACTTGGTCACGGATGCCGTTCTTTTCAAAGATTTCCCCGATAGCGGCTTCACTGCCGGGATATATATATGCCGTGTCGTAGTAATTAATGCCGGCATGAAAGGCCGTCAATATCTCACGCTCGGTTTCTTCCATATCAATTTTGCCCTTTTGCTGAGGAAAACGCATACAGCCAAAACCTAAGACAGACAATTTGTTACCGTATTTATCCAATCGATAATTCATGGATTCCTCCTTGATAAATAATTCTTTAAAGTTTTCTTTTGAAAAAAATTTTAACACACCAAAGAAGTATCAGCAACCGGCAGCTGTTGTTTTTTACCACATGTTTCTAGGAAGAATGTTTGGGCTAATTTTAAGAAGATTGTAAGAATTGTTAAGTTCTTCTTAAAAAAACACATGGTATACTGTATCTATGGTCTTTTAAGGCAGCGGAGAATGACTCTAAAAAAAGAAGGAGGAAGCCTATGAAAAAACGATGGAAAAGAGGAATTGCATTGGCGCTGGCTACTGTAATGAGTATATCTCTGGCAGCATGCGGTGGTGATGACACTTTAGTAAACAAGCAGGGAAAGGATGAAAATGATCCCGGTTCAAATTATGTATATGTGTCGGAGTTCATCCCCATTGAGATGGAGGAGAACGCTTATTTAAGCGATACGGCCCTGATAGGTGACAAACTGTATTATGTTGTGGGTGCATATGATGAGGAAAAGGGCGTGGAATCCACAGAGCTTCATTATCGTCAGGTAGATAATCCGGACAAGGAAGAAAGCATACCTCTGCAATTAAAGGAGATAGAAGGCTACGATGTAAGACTTGGAATCGTTACCTTTGATGATGCAGGAAATATGTATACAATATGTAACGTATACCCTGTTTATGTAGAGGGTGAGGAATATAATTATGATGACCAGACTATTTATCTGAGCAAATATGACAGTAACTTTCAGGAGATATATTCTAAGGATATCGGAGCAGCACTGACGGATGAGATAAATAGTTATATCAGCAATCTGGTAGTAACGAAGGATGGAAAGCTATACGGTTCCTCCAATAATGCAGTTCATGTATTCAGCAATGAGGGAGAATTTGAAAAAACCATTACCTTGCAGGCGGATGGGATTAGTTCTTTCTTTACTACGGATGACGGAAATCTTTTTGTGTGCCAGTATGGCATGAACGGAGAGGAATTCGTAGAACTGGATGTGGCAGCAGGAAAGGCAGGCGCCACATACAAGAACATTCCGGTTAATATCACGAGTATGAAGGGTGGCAAAGAAGGTAAGATTCTGGTTTCAGGTTCTAAGCTGTACGAGTATGATCCGGCGACCCAGGAATCCACGGAGATATTAAATTGGCTGGACAGTAATGTGGATAGCAGTACCATACAGGATTTCAGGATGCTTGAAGATGGCAGAATTATAGCATTCTGTGACGATTACAATTCCACTACCGAGATTGCAATATTAACTAAGACAGAGCGTTCGCAGGTAGCGGAGAAGGAAGTCATTACCCTGGCAACCTTATACGAAGGCGACAGTACGTTGCAGAAAGCAATTGTAAACTTTAATAAGACAAGTGACAAATATCAGATTGCGTTGAAAAACTATATCAGTAATGCTCAGGAATGGACAGAAAATACCTATACCGATGCACTGGCACGTTTTAATGCGGACTTAGTCAGCAATGACGCTCCGGATATTTTTGATTTAAGCGGATTGGACTGGAATAATCTGGCTACAAAGGGTGTGCTGGAGGATCTGACACCCTACATGGAGGCAAGTACCATTGCCAATACCAAGGATTTCGTACCTGCCGTACTTGCAGCATATAATATGGATGGTAAGCAGCTGACGGTTCCCATGAACTTTGGTATCGATACATTAATGGGCAAAAGTTCATTGGTGGGTAGTGAGGCCGGCTGGACCCTGGATGAAATGATGGCGTTTGCAGACGCACATCCGGATGCAGATCTGATGCGATATATTACACCGGAATCTGCGCTCAGTTTGTGTTTGCGATATAACAGTGAAACCTTTATAGATTATGCAAACGGAACCTGCTATTTTGACAGTCCGGAATTTATCAAAGTATTGGAGTTTGCGAACCGATTTGAGGAAGAACCGTATGTGGATACCAGCTTCCCCACCCAGCTTCAGACCAATCAGGTATTGCTGGCAGATGTGATTTTTGCGGATGTACATGCCTATCAGATGTATCATTTGTTATTTGAGGAGGAAGCGACCTGCATCGGTTATCCTACCTTTGATGGAAGTGCAGGGGTATTTTTAAGTGGCTATCAGATGTATGGAATATCTGCGCAGAGTAAGAACAAGGAAGGTGCATGGCAGTTTATGGAGAGTCTGCTGGCAGCGAAAGAGAATGAGCATATCTGGCAGTTCCCTTCCCGTGTGGATATGCTGGATAAAATGTTAGCAGAAGCAATGAAACCGGATTATCGATATGATGAAAACGGTGATATGATGTATGGCGAGGACGGACAGCCTTTGCAAAATCCGAAAACTACTTGGGGCTACGATGACTGGGAGGCTGAAATATATGCAGCCACACAGGAGGAGATAGATGGTCTGAAGGCAATGATTGACATTGCAAAGGTAGCAGGAAGCAGCGATCAGCAGATTTATGAAATGATTTTTGAGGAGGCACAGCCCTATTTCGAGGGACAGAAGAGTGCTCAGGAGGTTGCGGGAATTATCCAGAGCCGTGTGAAGATTTATATTGAAGAGAATAGTTAATAGAACACAAAATGCTTTACATCCATACCAATGTCATTAAGTTAAGACCCGGTCGGTACAGGTTCATCCCGACCGGGTCACTTTATTGACAAAGAAAAGTAAATGGAATAAACTGAAATGAATAATAATGAATTGCAAAGGAGTCGGCAGATGCAGGAGATTTGGAGCGATTTTAAGAGCATTGCAAAGGATAGAAAATATTTGATTCCGATTATTCTGACAGCGGTATTTTCCTATATAACATTGATCATTCGTCCCACAGTAGGAATCGATGATACGGCAATAGATTTGTACTTTGAAAAGGGTGTGGCACCGGCTGCCGGACGCTGGGTACTTTATTTAATCAATAAGGTATTTGGATTTATTTCTTATAATCCCCACTTTGTAGAACTGCTGGGGGTAGCGGTTTTTGTTATTTCCACATGCCTGTGGTGTGTTTTGTTTAAGCGGTTATTTAAAGACAAGTTGCCGGATGCAGTAGTGATAACAGCAGCCTGCGTGCTGATTTCTTCACCGATTTTGAGCGAGATACTGGTATGGTATTTGCAGAACGGTATTTACATGGCGTATGGTATCACCGCGCTGGCAGTTCTGTGCTTTTTGCAGCTGATGGAAGAATCTGCGGACAAAAAGACTAAAGCAGTGATGTTTGGTTTCAGCAGTCTGTTTCTGGTGATTGCCATTGGTTGCTATGAATCCTATATGTTTGTATTTATCATAGCATGCGTGCTGAGCTTTGTGGTAAAGCGTATGACAGAAGG
>JAZODQ010000004.1:0-42894 GCA_045597105.1 Acetatifactor sp. | reverse complement strand
AAGAAAGGGACCGAAATCATGAATAGAATAGACAGATGTTTTGAAGAATTAAAGAAACAGAATAGAAAAGCACTCATTACCTGTACAACGGCAGGCGACCCGGATATGGAGACCACTGAGCAGGCCGTTTTGGAGCTTTTTAATGATGGCGCTGATATTGTGGAGCTTGGTGTTCCTTTTTCAGACCCTATTGCGGAGGATTTAATCATTCAGAAGGCTTCCTTACGTTCCCTGGAAAAGGGAACCACGCTGGACCAGATATTTGCAATGATTGAGAATGTCAGAAAAGAGTGCGACAAGCCACTGGTACTGTCCATGTATTTAAATATGATCTTTGCTTACGGTAAGGAGCGTTTCTTTGAAAAGTGTAGTACACTGGGTATTGATGGCGTAATCGTACCGGATATGCCTTTTGAGGAGCATGATGAAATAGCAGAGTATGCAGACAAATATGGTGTATACAGTATCAACATCCTGTCACCGGTATCCGGTAAGCGTGTGCGTAAGATTGCAGCAGCTTCTAAAGGATATTTATATTGTATTTCCTCCAATCAGGAGAGAGTTCCCAATCCTCGCGAGGATGAGGCATTCCTGAATATGTGTGATATGATCCGTGAGAGCAGTGAAATTCCTTTTTGTATGGAATATGGTGCATTGCCTGTTGATTATGCCGGCAAGGCCGCTGAGTGTTGTGACGGTATCGTAATCGGAAGTGCTATCGTGGATATCATGAATAAGAATGTGGGTCATGCACAGAAAAAAGTAGAGCAGTATGTATTGGATGTGCGTAAGGCACTGGATGCTAAGTAATGCTATTTCGAGAGTGATTCTAATATAAAAAGAAGCCTTAATATGAACGGGAATCCATGTGATGAAGCGTTCATATAAGGCTTTTTTAGTTAGTTTACAAATAATTATTGGTAGAGCGTTTCATAAGAAATTTCACACTGTAACCGGCTTCGTCACAGATGTTACGTACGATACCTTCTGCGGTTTCTTTTGCATCATCGTGTACGCACAGAATGCAGATATCTTTTTTGCGGCTAAATAAGGTGGATTTGGGCCAGCGGATGTAATAGGAAATATGGTTCTTAAGCAGTTCCCGTTCGATAAGCCTTTTACAATCTAAATTAGATAACTCACAAAGTTCTATTTCATTATTGACTTTAACTGTCGTATATGACCCTTGCATAAAAATACCATGCCTTTCTGTTACCTTTAAATTCCAGATACGATTATAGCATATTTGTAAAATAAAGTCCATTAAAAAGCATGAGGGATATCCAAGGAGTCTCGTTGACAGAAGGATGGAATCGGTGTAAAATCTGATTAAGTAAGCAGAAATGGGGTGGTACTCAATGGGTTTTATGGACGAAGTGATGCACACTGCGGTAAGCGTGAAGAATAAGAGTGTGGAAAAGGCAGGACAGCTCAAGGAAGTAATGCTTTTGAAAAGCAGAGTAGATACCTGTGATGAAGTAATTAACAAGAGCTATATGGAACTGGGTAAGAAATACTATGAGATGTATGGCGAACAGGCAGAAGAGGCATTTGCAAAATACTGCCGTGATATTAAGAATGCCCAAAGAGGTAAAGAGGAAATCGGACAGCAGCTTGATAAAGCGAAAGAACGATTAAAAGAAAAATAAGAGATATACATTATTGAATGTAATAAGGGCCTCCCATTTTCGGGAGGCCCTTTGTATGTCGTAAGCTATGATATGACGACGTATTAACAATTTACTGCATTGCCTGCTGGGCAGCCTGTTGTGCTCTTATCTGTAATTCCCACTGCTGAGACTGGATAATGCCCTGGGCATTGGGATTGGCCATAAAGATATCGTCATGCTGACAATGATCTTTGGTATGGGGCGTATTAACGGTCTGTGTACCATCAGGATTCTGAATAATGATGGTAGAACCACTCAACAGAGAGGTAGGCTCTATTAAAGGCAGGACCATAATGCCGTAGAATTTAAAGGGACAGGCATAGCTTGCCGGTAATCCGTCGTAGGAACAAATATCACCCTGATAGTGGATGTTGCAACTGTCAATAGGTTCTGTACCTGTTGCAAACAATTCTGTAGTGAGTGTAGCATCACACAAGCCGGGAATGGGTAATTTGCCGGATTGGGTACAGATTTGTACTTCTACAATATCCGCGGGTTTTTCAAAGGTCTTATTATCCAGGTTTTCATGCACTCTGGACATAATGGATTTCCAGAGGTTCTGTGCTGTTCTGGTTTCAATATTGGAACCGCTGCTCTTCATATCAATATTGTTATCATAACCTGCCCAGGTGGTACAGGTGTAGTAAGGGGTAAATCCTGCAAACCATACATCCTTGTAACCGGTGGATGAACCGGTCTTGCCGGCGATACCCATGTTTCTGTTAAAGCGTGTTCGTGTACCGGTACCCTTGGTGACAACATCTTCCATGGCATCTGTCAGCAGGTATGCGGTGGTGTCTTTGATAACCTGTCTGGTAGCATGCTGGGTATTGTCCAGAATTACTTCACCATTTGCATAGGTAACACGGGTGTATAACTTAGGTGAAACATATAGTCCCTGATTGGCAATGGTGCCGTATGCAGCATTCAGCTCATAAGGGGATACGCCATAGGTCAAACCACCAAGAGCCAGTGTCTGATTCACATCCGAATGTATTTCACCGTTTATCTCTACACCATCTGTTAAGGTAGTGAAACCAAAATTGTATAAATAGTCCATACCAAGCTGGGGAGAAATTACGGTCTGTGTTTTGACCGCAATAATGTTCAGGGATTGTTCAACGCCGTAACGAATGGAGCAGATACCCTTGTAGCCGGTATCGTACCAGTTGTTAACGGGTGTACCGTCTACATAATTAAATGGAGCATCATTATATACGGTAGCAAGTGTCTGGCCGGCACTGTCAATGGCAGGACCGAATGAAGCCAGTACCTTAAAGGTAGAACCGGGAGAACGGGTCATGGCAGTGGCTCTGTTTAAGGTTCGTCTTCCTTCCTTAACGCCGCGTCCGCCTACCAGTGCCACTACATATCCGGTGGTGTGGTCAGAAATAACCATTGCGGCCTGAGGCTGTGCAGTCATGGAAATACTTTCTGCATAGTTCTCAGGAAGATTTTCAATGCCCAGTTCTGCCATCATGGTAGTACGATACAGATCAATTGCTTCATATGCTTCTTCCTGGGAAGAGAAGATGAGGTTAAAATCTGCATTTTTATTCTTTTTAAACCAGGACATCATATTTTCTTTACTGAAATTAGTTGTATTTCGGTCTTTGTCATACAAGGTCAGTGCATAGGTCAGGTACCATTTGGTATTGGTGGGATAGTTATCGGGATTAGCGAATTCCTCATCAGCAATAGCCTGAATGGTAGGGTCCATGGTGGACTCAATACGAAGTCCTCCGGAGGTCAGCATACTTTCAGCCACAGCCTCGGAGCGACCTGATGCAACCAAATCATCCTTTACCTGCTCATATACCGCATCCGAGAAATAAGAACCGGTAGTGGAGTTGCTTGCCTGATAATCGATGTCATAGAGACCGATTC
Source organism: Acetatifactor sp. (assembly GCA_045597105.1). Lineage (GTDB taxonomy): Bacteria > Bacillota > Clostridia > Lachnospirales > Lachnospiraceae > Acetatifactor. Next base: position 39,337 of record JAZODQ010000004.1, on the reverse strand, counting down.
TCTCATAAACCGCATCCGTATCTGCAATGGCTTCGTCGTATTCGGCTTTGGTGATAAATTCCAGTTCCAGCATCTTATCCAGACAATCTTCCCGACGTTTGGCGTTATTTTCCGGATAGCGTAAGGGGTTGTAGTAGGAAGGATTCTGGGTAATACAAGCGATAACCGCACACTCTGAGAGCGTCAGTTCGCTACAGGACTTACCGAAATAACGCAGGGATGCAGATTCTACGCCTAAGGTGTTCTGACCCAGGTTGATGGCGTTCATGTAGCGCACAAGTATCTCATCCTTGGTAGAGTTCTTGGTAACTTCAAGTGCCAGATATTGTTCCTGTATCTTTCGCTTGATCTTTTTAATCATATTATTGCCTTCAGAAGTCCATTCGGTAAAGATGGTATTCTTAAGGAGCTGCTGGGTAATGGTACTTGCACCCTGTGTTTCCTTACCGCCGGTTTTGACAAACTGATAGGCAGCTCGAAACAGAGCTTTTACGTCAATACCGTTGTGCTGGTAGAAACGTTCATCCTCAATTGCCACGAATGCCTTACCTAAATGGTCGGGAATCTGGTCCATGGTGACATGGATACGGTTAGAGTTAGTACTTACGTATTGGTCAATTTCATTACCTTCACAGTCGTAGACGATGGTAGCCTGTCCGGATGCAATTACATCGTTTAAGCGAATGGTGGGAGTACCTGCCAAAATGCCGTGGAACATACCAAAACCGGCAGCGGCACCACATATACCTACGCCTATAATGACAATCAAAATCACCTGAAAAACAGTTAAAAATGATTTTCTTTTTATTTTTGTTGCTTTAGAAGTTAGTGCCTTTTGTTTTTTGCGGACACTTTTTTTTCCATAATTCATGTAATTTCACCTCTCTGCCTAAATCATAGGACCACATTATTATATCAAAAATGCTTATGTAAATAAAGGTTTTATTGATTTTATTAATAATTGTTTCACATTTTTGTCTGGTTATGCTATTCTGAATGCGGATATATGAAATTTGTTTATTTTTCCGTAAAGAGGTAGAACTGAATGGAGCAGAACGAAGGAAAGTCTTATAGAGTGCTTTTGGAAGGCGGCGAGGGAGAGATTGTAGAAAAGAAGTCCCGGTTTATTGCTACAATTCGTCGTTGCGAAACAGAAAGTGAAGCTACGGCCTTTGTAGAGGAAATGAAGAAGAAATATTGGGATGCCAGGCATAATTGTTCTGCTATGGTGGTGGGAGCCGGTGGAGAACTGACCAGGTGCAGCGATGACGGGGAGCCCAGTGGTACCGCAGGACGTCCTATGCTGGAAGTGCTGCTGGGAGAGGGCATCCGGAATATTGTGGTGGTAGTTACCAGATATTTCGGGGGCACATTACTTGGAACAGGCGGACTGGTCCGTGCCTATACCCAGGCGGTGCAGGAAGGTCTAAGGCATTGCGTCGTGGGGAGAATGCGACTGGGCAGACAGATAGAAGTGCACACGGATTACAATGGTATAGGTAAGATTCAGTATATCCTGGGACAACGGGGGATAGAGCCGGTGAATACGGTGTATACGGATGCTGTGACTGTGGAGCTGATTCTGTCTGTAGAGGATGTGGACGGACTGGAAAAGGAAATTACGGAGGCTACCTCAGGCCGTGCAGATTTTCAAAGAAAAGATGAGCTTTATTTCGTTGACAAAGAGTAATCAAGGGACTAAAATATTGTAAGATTAAGTAAAAATAAGTATTCGAAAGGTGGTGGTTTTTTTGAAGAGTCATAGTAGTAGCGATAATCCTCTTCCCGGGCGGTATCCGGGGCATATAAAAAACCATCAAAAGGAGAATGCTTATGGAAGAAAGACTGGATTTTGAAACACTGGAGGAATTACTGCAAACCAAGCAGTATACCAAGTTGCGTCAATATCTCAGTGAAATGAATGATGCGGATATCGCGACATTTATGGATGAGCTTGACGAAGAAGAGGAGGTATTGAAAATCCTCCGTATCCTACCTAAGGATTTGGCGGCAAAAGTGTTTTCTTATCTGGAAGTAGAGAATCAGCAGATGATTATTACATCACTGACCGATAAGGAAGCGGCTCACATTATCAACAATCTGATGGCCGATGATGCGGTAGATCTGTTGGAAGAGATGCCTGCCAATGTAGTGAAAAGACTACTTCTCAATGCAACACCGGAGGTGCGCAGAGATATTAACCAGCTGCTTCGGTATCCCGAAGATTCTGCAGGTAGCATTATGACTGTGGAGTACGTGGATTTAAAAGAGAATCTCACGGTTAATCAGGCAATTGAGCGTATTCGTAAGGTGGGTGTGGATAGTGAAACCATCAATATCTGTTACGTACTGGATGCACAGAGAAAGTTGCTGGGAACAGTGGCACTTCGCTATCTGCTGCTTAGTGACGGAGATGAAATAATCGGCGATATCATGCATGAAAACGTTATCGCGATTCATACCCTGATGGACCAGGAAGAAGTAGCAAAGCAGTTCAAAAAATATGACTTCACTGCCATGCCGGTAGTGGATAATGAATATAAACTTGTGGGTATTATCACCGTCGACGATATCGTGGATATCATCGAAGAAGAAACTACAGAGGATATGGAAAAGATGGCGGCAATCGTTCCCAGCGATAAGCCATATATGAGAACCTCTGCATGGGAAACCTACAAAAAGCGTATTCCCTGGCTTTTATTGTTGATGATATTGTCCACCTTTACGGGTGCGATTCTTGCTTCCTTTGAAGAAGCACTTAGTGTGTATGCGGCACTTCTTGCATTTATTCCCGTATTGATGAACACAGGCGGTAATGCCGGCGGTCAGGCCAGCGTTACGGTCATCCGTGGATTGTCCTTGGGAGAAATAACCTACAGAGATGTTCCGGGGATTATATGGAAGGAAATGCGTGTTTCATTGATTTGTGGATTGACGCTGGCTGTAGCGGCTTTTGCAAAAGTGTTGTTTATTGACCAGTTAGGAATGATGGTTGCATCTGTAGTCAGTCTGACCCTTGTATTGACGGTTATCCTGGCTATGCAGGTTGGATGTCTCCTGCCTGTGCTGGCAAAGCGTCTGGGATTTGACCCTGCGGTAATGGCAAATCCTTTTATTACAAGTATCGTGGATGCCATGTCACTTATCGTGTATTTCCGCATTGCGACGGCGATACTGGGATTATAAAATAGTATTATTACAGAAGATTGGGGATTGAGTATGTATTGTGAAAATTGTGGAGCAGAGTTAGCACAAAATGCGTTATTTTGCGGACATTGCGGTACTGCTGTATCGCGGCCCACGCAGAATCCGGAAGAATATCAGGCACAGTATACAGAACAACTAAGAACAGAACAACCGGATGCACAACAGACATATGAGCAACCGAATACAAATCAACAGGGTGGGTATGATTTTGTCTATCAGGGCAACCCGCAGCAGACCTATGGAGGCAATGGTTCTTACAATTATCAGACGACCACGGTGGGCTTTGGTGAAGCGATTAAAAGATATTTTACCCATTATGCAGATTTTAATGGCAGGGCTTCCCGCACGGAGTTCTGGTGGGCAGTGCTGTTTGAGCTGTTGGTAGGGACCCTCACAATGTGTATTCCCATAGTAAACCTCATAGTATGGGTAGGAATGTTGGTTCCCGGCTTGGCTATCCGCATCAGACGTTTACATGATATAGGTATGGGTGGTGCGCTAATGCTCCTTGTATTTGTTCCGGGTATCGGTTCTATTGCCCTTATTGTTTTGTGGTGTTTGCAGAGTGCGGCAGACAATCAGTGGGGACCCAGTGTCCGTATTGAATAATTTGTATGCATACGTAGATACAATTAAATAAAAAGAAAAATAGAGGCTTAGGTGCATGGTTTCCTATATGGGAGCTTGCATTTAGGCCTTTTTTCGTGTGGGCATCACATTTTTCTGTGTACACGAATAAAATGTTTGTAGTAAAAAGTGTTGGATGGTGATTTTATGTCCGAAAACAATAAACATATCAGTGGTTTTACCAGTCTGGGAATGGTATTAAACAGAGCGCCTGAAGCGATGGCGATTATCAGAGGTAATCAGGAATACCCACAAATCACCGGAATGGTGCGATTCTATCAGGCAACAAAGGGGGTATTGGTGGCAGTTGAAATAATGGGGTTACCCCAGGGAAAAGAAATGTGCAGTAGTCCTTTTTTCGGATTTCATATTCATGAGGGCGGCATGTGTAGCGGTGATGAAGGCGAGCCTTTTGCCCATGCTAAGGCGCATTATAATCCGGGGAATTGCAGACATCCCTTTCATGCAGGAGATTTACCGCCTATATTGGGAAACTGTGACGGTTATGCACTGAGTTTCTTTTTGACAGACCGGTTTTCGGTAGCAGGGATTGTGGGAAAAACCATTATGATACATGCCTTGCCGGATGACTTTACTTCCCAGCCGGCAGGAAATTCAGGAGAAAGGATTGCATGTGGTCAGATTAAACAGTGGGGATTGTAGCTTAAGGGATTGCTATGATAAAATAGGAGGGAAGATCTTACGAAGGAGGAAGGTATATGCGTATATATGTAAATCAGGCTGGCTACTTACCAAAGAGTAAAAAGTTGGTGGTACTGGCAGAGGACACAAGACAGTCCGTGGAGTCATTGCAAACAGAGAGTAAAAGGGTCCGTATCCTGGATAGTCAAGGTAATTGTATACTTGAAAAGGAGGCTGGGTGCTTTGGGTTTGATGCAGCATCCGGTGATATGGTATGGCAGGCGGACTTTTCAGAACTGGAACAGCCCGGCATGTATAAAATAGAGGATGAGAGCGGGACATATTCCCACACATTTAAGATAGATAAAGAAATTTATAAGGAACTGAATCAGTTGCTTTGCAAAGCACTCTATTATCAGAGATGCGGTATGGCGCTGAAAGAAGAATATGCAGGCGTATTTAGCAGAAAAAGCTGTCATGAAAAGGACGCAGTACTTTATGAGGAATATGCAAGGATGCGCTCAGGTGATTTAGATGAAAAGGAATTGCAGCATTTTGATGTGCGGGGAGGCTGGCATGATGCAGGTGATTATGGTCGGTATACCACGGCAGCGGCCACGGCACTGGGACATATATTGTATGCATGGAAGTGGTTCCCTGATAGCTTTGATGTAGGTTTGCAGATACCGGAAAGCGGTAACGGTATCCCGGATATATTAAATGAGTGCCTGTATGAATTGAAATGGATGCTGAAGATGCAGAGAGCAGATGGTGCAGTATGGCACAAGCTGACAACCCTTCGGCATGCAAATTTTGTAATGCCCTGTGAAGATACAGAACAATTGTTATTGTCAGAAATATCCTCCATGGCATGCGGGGATTTTGTGGCGATTATGGCCCTTGCATCCCGTGTGTATGCGGAATATGACGATGCTTTTGCAAAGCAGGCGCTTGCGGCAGCGCAGCAGACATGGAAGTGGCTGGAAAATCATACGGAATATGTGGGATTCAAAAATCCCAAGGAAAGCAATACCGGTGAATATGGGGACGGCAGTGACAAAGATGAGCGTTTCTGGGCTGCTGTGGAGATGTATTACGCAACAGGACTTGAGACATATCTGGATAGGGCGGAAAGCTACCTGAAGGATATTCAGAATAAAACAGCCCTGGGCTGGGCTGATATGGCAGGCTTCGGCGGATTGGCATTGATAGATGGCCTATTGACAGGCAGAGCGTGCCGGTGTGCAGCGGAGAAGCGGCTACAAGAGCAGTATAAGGATTATTTCCTACAGGAGGCAGAGCATTTACTGCAAACAGGCGATAAATGCGGCTACAAGGTGGCTTTGTCTGCAAAGGAATACTGCTGGGGCAGTAATATGGTGGTGTTAAACAGAGGAATCATACTGGCAGTAGCATATTTGTTTAGCGGAGACAGAGGTTATCACGAAGGTGCACAGCAACAAATGGACTATTTGTTAGGTGTGAATGCAGTGGATTACAGTTATGTGACCGGCGTTGGTGAACGTGCTTTCTGCAATCCCCACAACAGAGTGACAGAAGCGGACGGTATCCCGGAGACCATTCCCGGCTTTGTGTCCGGTGGTCCCAATGGCAGACCGGCGGACGAAAAGGCAGAATGGTTGATAAAACCCGGAACACCGCCCATGAAGTGCTATCTGGATATCTGGGAGTGCTATTCCCTAAACGAAATCACGATTTACTGGAATTCACCGGCCATATTCCTGGCGGCTTTTTTGCAATATCAGGAACCGCTGGATTTATAATGTCTTACGCCAAAGCGCCATAGAAGATAGCATGGAAGTAAAAACAAAATAGCCAGCAGTGGCAGGAAGACATAACCCATACTTGTGCGTCTGTCCAACAGATACAGTAGCGGGTAGTACTGTACCAGCGCGTAGGGCACTATAAAAGTGGTAAACTGCAGCATGCGTTTACCGTACACACTGACAGGGTATTTGCCATATTCTCTGGCACCGTCGGTAAGGATGTTCATAAATTCCAGACCTTCCAGTGTGAAAAAGCACAGTGCGGCATAGATAAGAAAGATGCCGGTGAAGAGGGCGGTGCCGCCAATGAGCATAAAAAGGACGGTCAGTATCTTGGTGGGCGTCCAGGTGATGTTACTGTTGGCAACGCCATAAAGGAACATGACGATTGCCTGCAGCATTCGCCCTATACGGGTCAATTCAAATTTACTGCCCAAGACCTGCAATACTTCACTGCGGGGGCGCACCAGTATCCTGTCAAATTCAGCATTTCTCACCATGCCGGAAAAAGAGTCGAATCCCCGGGCATACATTTCAGCCAGTGAGAATTCCAGCAGCATGATGGCGAAGCATAGCAGCACTTCACTGTAGGTGAAATCCTTCACCCGGGAAAATCTTTGAAACATGAAGAAGATGCCCAGAAAAACGCTGAAGGATGTTAAAAACTGTCCTGTGACAGTCATGAAAAAAGAGGCTTTGTACTGCATCATGCTGCGTACATTGATGGAAATGTAGTGCATGTAAAGCCTGAATGCTGAAAGGATGGTATTGGGTTTAATTCTATTACGCATATGCAAATCAACCTCCTTGTACACAAACTTTACGTTCTGCAATACGGCAGAGCGATTTGCCCAGAATCATCAATGTAATCAGCCAGAATATCTGTAAAAACACTGCCTTTTGCATTTCGGAAGCAGACATGCTTCCGCTGTAAATACGCAGGGGCACATTTTGCATGGAAGCAAAGGGAAGCAGTTCTAAAAATGCCTGTACCTTCGCCGGAAAAAAGGGCAGGGGAATTACCGCACCTGCAAAAAACTCCACGGAAGACACAAAGAGCATGCGAAGTCCCATGGGGGATACGGTAAAAAAGGTCAGGGCATATATCAGCATGCATAGAGCTACCGTAACCGCCAGCCCCAGTAGCAGGGTCAGTAAAAAGAGCCCGAAATGCGGGAGACTTGCGGGCTTACACAAGCCGTAAGGCTTAGGCAGGAAGGCTGCAATCATCAGAATGGGAAAGCAACGCAGTACTGCTCTGGAGATGCGGATGGCAGTGCTTCTGGCAAACCACATATTGTAAATATTGATAGGACGGCACAATTCGTAGGCAATATTACCGTTCATGATACTGTCAAAAATTTCATTTTCAATAAACCAGGCTGCAAAAAGAGCCAGAAAGGCTTGTTGCATCCAGATGTAGGAGGCGGTGGCTTCAAGGGGCATGGGAAAAGCAGCCGGATCAGCTTCGTAAAAGGCTTTAAACACAAGAAGTTCCATAAAACCCCAGGCAAACTGAGTGGCGATACCTGCTAATGCAGCTGCCCGGTATTGCAGTCCCATGGAAAAGCGCAGCCGGAAGAAGGATAAATATTTTTTCATGTGGTTATCCTCCCTAAATATCATAGGAGCGATAAAGCTCTGCTACGGTTTCATCAATGCTGCTGTTTCCTCTTTGGATATCCTCCAAGGTGCCGTCCATGAGAATTTGACCTTTGCCGATTAAAATGATTCGCTTGGTCAACGCTTCAATATCCTGCATATCATGGGTGGTCAGGATAACGGTGGTACCGTGGATCTCGTTTTGTTTGCGGATGAATTCACGTACCGCCAGCTTGGAAACGGCATCCAGTCCTATTGTAGGTTCATCCAGAAACAGAATGCGGGGACTATGTAGCAGGGATGCGGCGATTTCACAGCGCATACGTTGCCCAAGGGACAATTGTCTGGTAGGAGTACGCAGCAATTCTCCCAGATTGAGCAGTTCAGTCAATTCTTCTAAATTGTTTCGATAAACAGGTTCTGAAATAGAATAGATATCCTTTAATAGTGCAAAGGAGTCTATGACCGGAACATCCCACCATAACTGGGAACGTTGTCCGAATACGACACCGATTTCCCGGACGTGTTCGATTCTGTTTTGCCATGGAACCCGTCCATCCACATAACAGCTACCGCCATCAGGGGTTAATATTCCGCTTAGAATTTTGATCGTGGAGCTCTTGCCTGCTCCGTTGGGACCGATGTACCCCACCATTTCACCATCCTGAATGGTAAAGCTTACATCTTTCAGAGCATGAATCTCTTCATACTCACGGCGAAAAAGTGCTTTGCAGGCCTCGCCAAATCCTGCGTTTCTTTTTGCAATCTTGTACGATTTGCATACATGTTCCATCGTAATCATTCTTGCTTCCTCCTGGTAGTTATATTTTCATATCTTGCCAAGTCGGTCTGGTTTTGCCGGATTTTGCCGGACAAACACCGAAGGTAAAATATTCAGTTGCCCTGCACAGAGGCGGGGAATTCTGATTATAGCAGTATATGTGCAGTATTTCAAGTGTTTTTTGGAGGAATCAGAACCATAATCGTAAATACCTTTTGCACTGTCTGAAAAGATTGTTTTTAGCCATGATTTGTAGTAGAATAGGAAAGTAAGAAAAGAATGAAGCAAGTACCCCAGCGGTGTTTATAGAGGAAGGAGCTGCTACAATTATGCAAAAAGAGATTTACTGGCATTTGCCGGGCTTTTGCTATTTTCGAACTTTGAATCAGATATTGATTAACCTGATGAGAGATTATCCGGAAAAATTCCGGGATGGATATAAAATCGGTTCTGTATACGGTACTTTTCCGGGAGCCATTTGGAATGGCGGCAGAGCGGTGTTCGGTATCACACCCAAGCGTGATATGGAGAATATCCTGAAGATGTATAATCAAAGCGGTATTCCGGTGAGATTTACCTGGACCAATTCCCTGATTGAGGAAAAGCATTTAAATGATACCTATTGTAATCTGATCATGAAGCTGGCCGATAATGGTTTGAATCAGGTGCTGGTAAATACCAAGGTGCTGGAAGAGTATATAGATAAGGAGTATCCTAACTTCCCGAAGATTTCTTCCACAACAAAGCGTATTGTGGATGCGAAGGCATTAAAGGAGGAACTGGACAAGGACTATTATCTGGTAGTGCTTGATTATGATCTGAATCATAATCAGGAAGTATTGCAGGAAATTCAGCCCTATGCGGACAGAGTAGAGATACTGGTAAATGAAGTTTGTTATCCGGGCTGTACCATGCGAAAGGAACATTACCGTCAGCAGTCCCAGATGCAGTTAGAGTACGATATCCATACACCTTTTCCCTGTCCTAATAAGGCAACGCCCCGTAAGTTTGAGGAGTGTATGAGCCGGCCGGCCTTTATTTCCTATGAGCAGATCGACAGTTATATTGAAAAGGGTTTTGTAAACTTCAAAATCGTAGGTCGCGGCATGCCAATGGATTATGTGAAGGACTCCTACATTTATTTCCTGGTGAAGGAAGAATGCAGGGATTTTATCAGAGAAAAAATCGATACCATACTGCGCCAGATGCAGGCGCAGGCTGCGAAGCAGGGGGTAAGACGATAAATAAAAACTGCGTTTTATTAGTAACTAACAACTGAATTGTGTGAAGATGAAAATGGCCTGTCCGCTTTTGGATGGGCTTATTTTTCTGCTTGTTAGAATTCTCGTTACAATGGATTGCTAATTTAGTAAATATTTATTAGCATTTAGAGTAAAGGAGGTGACTGTATGGATAAGAAGAAAACGGGTGAATTGATAAAAAAGATGCGAATAGAAAAAGGATACACACAACTTGAACTGGGAGACTTGCTGGGAGTTTCCAATAAGGCTGTTTCACGATGGGAAAACGGAGATAGTTTCCCGGATATCGGCGTGTTGGAAAATTTATCACAAATACTTGATTTGAAAATACAGGATATTGTAATCGGTGAGGTTGTGGAAAGTAGTTACGATACGGCAGTAACCGAAATAGTAAGAGTGGCCACAATCCAAAGCAAACAAAAAAAACGTAATATAGTCACTTGGGCAGTCTGTTTAATTCTCTTTTTTTATTTATTGATTTGGGGATATTATAGGTTGAGCGGAAGTACTATTGGTGATTGGATAACAACTCGCTATAATTATTCCTTAGTAGGCGTATTATTATTAGTGTCAATTAAATGTGTACTTGATAAAGAACCCTTGAATCCATTTCGCGATAAATACAGTAAATGGTTTGCGTGCGTTCATATAATATCGGGAGTATATATCAGTACTGTAACTTGTATTATAATGGCTGTTGTAAATCAGGGAAAAGTGCCATTTGATATGAAATTATCATCCGTTGGAGCTTTTTTACATAATCAGATAATTATAATTTATATATTTAATATGATTGTGCTGGCTATGGAATGCTTCCAAATTAACCACCATGATGAGGCAATTCGCTTGGATACCTATTTTGGTATTGCATTGATACATTTGGTATTACTATATAGTGATTTGTTGCACAGAATAACATCACCGGAAGAGATATATACAATATTTATAAATGGCACAATAGTTACTCTGATGGAAACAACAATTATGATTGTAATTACGCTGATAATAAAGAAATATACGAAGAGTTTGGCTATAAGATAAAGCAGACTAAGAATCATATTTGAAATGATTAAAGTATCCGGCCCGGAGTGCATTTGTTTGGAATAATAATGCACTCCGGGCCGAAAATATTATTATCTTGGGTTCTGCAAGCAGTGCGCTTGCAAAGGAAATCAACTTTTTATTGTAAAACGCAAATATAAATTTACATTTATTCAAAAAAAAGGTAAAATAAAGTGTTGGAAAGAGGGGACAGAATATGGCAATAGAGAGAACAAATATTACAATAGAAAATCTGGATCCTACGTTCCTGTTTTGCTGGAAGGGAACGCGTACCCAGGACGAACCAAATTATCACTCCCATGACTATCTGGAAGTGTGTTTTGTAATGTCAGGGGCCGGTAAATATCGCATTAATGATTGCATTTATGATATTCAAGAGGGCGACCTGCTCATACTCAATCCGGGTGTAAAGCACCAGGCGTTGGTGAATGAAGAAGGAGAAATCGGTACCACGGAGTTTTTCATCGGCTGTAATGATTTTCAGCTTAAAAATGAAGAACCGAATTGTTTGTCTCTGCCGGATGGTTCCAATATTTTACATACCACCGGTGATTTGCGGCAGAAGCTTTTCCGTATTTGTTCTTCCATGGAGGTAGAGCGTACCTCTTCCAAAATCGGACGATATTTTATGCTTAAGACATACATGATGCAGATACTGCTGTTGATTATCAGAGAACAGTGTGAGCCTGTGGAGTATGCGGGTGGTTATGCTTTTGAATCCGTGAACAAAAAATATGTAGTGGAACAGATTGTGAATTATTTTGAAGACCATTACAGTGAAAAAATATCCCTGGACCGTATTGCTGAAAATATGTACCTGAGTACCTTTTATATATCCAAGATATTTAAAAGTGAAACAGGGGATACGCCTATCCGGCATTTGATAAATATACGTTTGGAAAAGGCCAGGGAGCTATTGGAAAAAGGACATAGCGGCAGTGTGCAGGAGATAGCAGCCATGGTGGGCTATGAGGATGCCTATCATTTCAGCAAATTGTTTAAAAAACACTATGGTATCACCCCCAGTCAGGCCAAGAAAAAGGGTAATTAATGGAAAAAGATTGATACTTTTTTGTCAGTATGTTTTTTTTGAAGTACTTTGAGAGAAAATATTTTCACGGGTAAGAATATTTGTTACAATAAGCAGGTGTTTGATAATGCTTTTGGTAATGTATATACTTGTCAGTTGGTAACCGCAAAAGCGGGGAATGTGAGGATAGGATGAGATATTTTTTTGAGTCAAAGATTAATAAAAAAGAGAAGGGATATATGATTGATATTCCCTTTAATGTGTGGGAAGTATGCAAGCTTCGTGATGTAATCCAGGCTGAGGTAGTGCTGGATAACAAAATCATTGACTGTGAACTTCTGCCAAAGGAAAAAGGTAACTATGAAATTCATATAGAAGATGAAGATGCTGTGACTGTTGAAATCGGTGTGACACACAAAATACTGCTCCATGTGACCGGGTCTTTAATCCGCATGGACCAGAACAGCCCTTACAGTTTCGAGAATCCTATCAGAAAGATTGATTCCATGGAAGTGATTATCCAGCCGGAGGACGGTCTTTGCGGGCAGGCATGTGTAGCCATGCTGACAGGACTTACCATTGCTGAGGTGATCACCGTAATGGATTGCCGGGAGTGGCAGGCGACCATGGGACGTATGATTTCTGCGTTAAATTACTATGGTATTGACCACAGTGATATCATTATGTACACCGAAGGCAGAGATGCGGTGCTGCCCAAGTGTTGTATCATGATGGAAAAGATGGGACGTTTTTGTCACTATCTGATTCACTATGACGGCAAATACTATGATTCCAATCTGGGCGTGCTGGAAGAGTACGATATGAGCAAGCTGCAGGGTTATATGGAGATTAAGTGCTGATATTATAAATATAATTATAATATAGAAATGTTCTAAAACACGTAAGAAAATGAGGGAGGAAGTACGATGGAGGAAGAACAGAAGTTAGGAACCGAACAGCCTATAGAGGATGTTTGGGCAGGTCAGTATGGCCAGAGTGCGCAGGATACCACCTATAATACATGGGGGGATCTGAATAATATGCAGGGTACACAGCCTACACCCACGAAAAAACCTAAGAGTAGGGTGCCCGGGGTTATTGTATTGGTGCTCGGTATTGTATTGGCAATTGTAGGTGCGGCTACTTTGTTTTTGGGAGGACAAAAGAGCAGCTTTGAAGAAAATGACCCTATAGATGTATATGAAGCAACTGCTACGGAGCAGTACGTATACACACCTGTGCAGTATATGACGGAATCCATAGTTTATTACGAAGCAATGGAAAGCATGCAGTTCTATATTGTTATCGATAACGAGTGGAATATGTCGGTTGTTTGTATGCATGATGACGCGTTAGCGCAGTATCAGCCCTATATTGACTGGTTGTATTCTGACAGCTTTGAGGGGGCCCCTGAAGAGACAGTGATAGTAGGTTATGCCCAGCCTTACGAAGCAGAACTGAAGCAGTTTGTTGTTGAGAGCTATCAGGAACTGTTTGAGGATGACACAGTGAATTTCAGCAATTTTGAAGATTATTTCGGCGAGTATTATATACAGATGGGCGAGAGTGCCGGAGCTTATAAAATATCTACCGGAGGTATTCTGATATTATTGCTTGCGCTTGCGCTGATTGTAGTCGGTGGTGTAATGCTTTATCGTAAACCGGAAGAACTGGCTGCTTATATGGGAAGTCCCATTATCAGAGAGTATCATACAGGCAGAGGCATTTTAGGAGCATTCATCGGTGCAGCTCTCGGTGGTTTGCTTTGGGCCATTGTGAATGTACTGGGATTTATCAGCGGCTGGATTGGAATATTAATCATTTTCTTTGCATATGTTGGATATAAGGTACTTTCTCACAAGGAGGATACCTTCGGAATGGTGATAAGCTTTGTTTTTGCATTGATTATCGTGATTCCGGCTACATACCTTGCATGGGGCTGGACTTTCTATCAGGTGATGAATGAAAGTATCGGAGGTTATACCTCACTTGTGCGAGCAATGACAGAATTGCCGGCCTATATGTCCGCAAATGGCATATGGAAGGATTTCCTGGGTGAAATCGGCATGGGTTATTTATTCATGGTTATTGCGGGAGTGATTTGGTTATCTTCTTCCGGGAAAAAATAATGAATTTATTCTAAAATATACGTAAAAGGACTTAACATTTCATTTTTTGGTGTTAAAATACTTTACATATTGCAAATTAAAAGAATGTTAATATAGGAGGCAGTTATATGAAGTTAGTACCTTTAGGTGACAGAGTGGTATTAAAGCAGTTGGTTGCAGAAGAAACCACCAAATCCGGTATCGTATTACCCGGACAGAATAAGGAAAAACCCCAGCAGGCAGAGGTCATTGCAGTAGGCCCCGGCGGTATGGTGGACGGTAAGGAAGTAAAGATGGAGGTTGCTGTGGGTGACCAGGTTATTTACTCCAAGTACGCAGGTACAGAAGTAAAGATGGATGATGAAGAATATATCATCGTAAAGCAAAGCGACGTATTGGCTATTATTAAATAATACGAAGACAGGAACAAATATTTTGGAGGTTTTATAAAATGGCAAAGGAAATTAAGTACGGTGCGCAGGCCCGTGCAGCATTAGAGGCCGGTGTAAATCAGCTGGCAGATACAGTCAGAGTAACATTGGGACCTAAGGGTAGAAACGTAGTATTGGATAAGTCCTTCGGTGCGCCCTTGATTACCAACGATGGTGTAACCATTGCAAAGGAAATTGAATTGGAAGATTCTTTTGAAAACATGGGTGCACAGCTTGTAAAGGAAGTTGCTACCAAGACCAATGATGTGGCCGGTGACGGTACCACTACCGCAACTGTTCTGGCACAGGCTATGATTAATGCAGGTATGAAGAACCTGGCAGCAGGTGCAAACCCTATCATTCTGAGAAAGGGTATGAAGAAGGCTACTGATTGTGCAGTAGAGGCTATTGCACAGATGAGCCAGAAGGTAAACGGCAAGAACCATATTGCAAGAGTTGCAGCTATTTCCGCAGGTGATGAGGAAGTAGGTCAGCTGGTAGCAGATGCGATGGAAAAGGTGAGCGGAGACGGTGTTATCACCATTGAAGAGTCCAAGACCATGCAGACTGAGCTGGATCTGGTAGAAGGTATGCAGTTTGACAGGGGTTATATCTCTGCTTATATGGCAACCGATATGGATAAGATGGAAGCTACTTTAGATAATCCTTTCATCCTGATTACTGACAAGAAAATTTCTAATATTCAGGAAATTCTGCCTCTGCTGGAGCAGATTGTACAGAGTGGTGCAAAACTCCTTATCATTGCTGAGGATGTAGAGGGTGAAGCGCTTACTACTTTAATCGTAAACAAATTGCGCGGTACTTTCAATGTAGTAGCTGTTAAGGCTCCCGGTTACGGTGACAGAAGAAAGGCTATGCTGCAGGATATCGCAATCTTGACCGGTGGTCAGGTAATCAGCTCCGAGCTGGGTCTGGAGTTAAAGGATACTACTCTGGATATGCTGGGCTGCGCTAAGTCTGTAAAGGTACAGAAGGAAGCAACCGTTATCGTGGACGGCGAAGGCGACAAAGCTGAGATTCAGGCAAGAATCGCCCAGATTAAGAAGCAGATCGAGGAGACTACCTCCGAATTTGATAAAGAAAAGTTACAGGAGAGACTGGCTAAGCTGGCAGGCGGTGTAGCAGTTATCCGCGTGGGTGCTGCAACTGAGACCGAGATGAAGGAAGCAAAGCTTCGTCTGGAAGATGCACTGGCAGCGACCAGAGCAGCAGTGGAGGAAGGTATCATCTGTGGTGGTGGTTCTGCATATATCCACGCTTCCAAGGAAGTAGC
Source organism: Acetatifactor sp. (assembly GCA_045597105.1). Taxonomy (GTDB): domain Bacteria; phylum Bacillota; class Clostridia; order Lachnospirales; family Lachnospiraceae; genus Acetatifactor. The sequence continues at coordinate 23,504 of JAZODQ010000004.1, read as the reverse complement.
AAAGCTGCTTGAGACGCTGGAAGGTGATGAGAAGACCGGTGCAGGTATCGTATTAAAAGCATTGGAAGCACCTCTGTTCCACATTTCTGCAAATGCAGGTCTGGAAGGCAGTGTTATCATCAATAAGGTAAGAGAGTCTGCAATCGGTATTGGTTTCGATGCTCTTAAAGAAGAGTACGTAAACATGGTAGAAGCAGGTATCTTAGACCCTGCAAAGGTAACCAGAAGTGCACTGCAGAACGCAACCAGTGTAGCAAGTACATTACTGACCACTGAAAGCGTTGTAGCGAATATCAAGGAAGAAACTCCTGCAATGCCCGCAGGTGCAGGCATGGGCGGTGGCTTCTAATGAATCGCTTTGAATATGTGGTAGTCAGTATTGATGGTGATTACGCACATTTGCAGAGAACGGATGAGCCTTCAGAAGAATTGAAGCTGGTAGCACGTGCGTTGCTTCCGCCGGAAATCATGGAGGGCACTAAGCTTCTCTACGAATGGATGCAGTATTCTATTATGGAATAAATAAGACATTAAAAAGTCGACACAATTTGTGTCGGCTTTTTTCAATTATTTCAATTTTTAAGAAGTGAAAAAGAACCTTTAAGAAGTCATTAAGATGTAATAAATTACTGTTAAAGTGTATTTACGATTTATGATTTGTGTTATAGAATGCAAATAGTTTAGCGCTGAACAATAATAAATACATATTGAGAGGGAAGAAAATATGAAGAGAATGATGTTGGCTTTAATAGCCGGTGTGCTGATTATGTCAGCAGGAACAGAAGTAAGTGCGGCAGGTGCGAAGGATGCACATGCAAACCGCCATGCTACCCATAGTGTTTCCGAAAACCGTGATAACGGAAAGGCTCTGGAAGGAAAGAAATATCAGGTTACATTCAAGGATGCAAAGGATGATTTTGGTGACCATGATTCTAAAAAGAATGATAAAGATCATGGTAAAAAGGATGATAAAAAAGAAGACAAAAAGGGTGGAAATAAGCACGGGAATAAGAACGACAATAAGAACGACAATAAGCATGACAACAAGTACGACAATAATAAGCCCGGTATGAATAAACCTTCCCGGGATGATGAGTCCGATACTCCTCAGGTAACAACAGAGACAACCATGCTTGAAGACGGTTCCTGGTATGTATCTGAATATGATGCGGCAGGTTATCTGACCAAGAGAACCTTCTACTTTGCTGACGGAACCATGAATTATTATTTTATTTCAGAGTACAATGAAGCCGGTTTAGAGACCAGCATGAAAATTTATAATCCGGAAGGCGAGATGATTTCCTATTCTGTAAATGAATATAATGCAGATGGTGCACGTATTAAAGCAATTTTCTATAATACGGATGGTTCCATGGATGTGAACGAATATGACAGAGTAAACAATACGCATACCTATAGCTTTTATGACGTTGATGGCAATATGGTGAGCAAGGAAACCTATCAGCTGGATGCTGAGGGCAATTACATCGGACTTACAGTATATAATCTGGATGGCACCATTGCCCAGGTATATGTATGCGCAACAGATGCTTACGGTAATATTTCCCTGATCCCCATAGAGGGTAATGTTGACTGGAGCCGAATCAAAGCTACCATGATGGAGGATGATTCCGTATATGTATTTGTGTATGATGAAAACGGTCTGGAAACAGAGTGCAGTTATTATGATGCAAATCTCGAATTAGTACACAAAACAACCAATAAGTATAATGATGCATTTGAATGTGTAGAAAGCATTGTATATGAAGCAGACGGAAGATATTGTGTAAATACATATGACAGAGTAAACAGAACACATACCTGTACCGCTTACACAGCAGACGGAACCATGTATGACAAGGGTGTATATGACCTTGACGAGAATGGCAACTATATCAGATACACAGAGTACAATATGGATGGTACCGTTAAGCAGGTATATAACTATACTACCGATGAGAACGGCAATGGTATTTTGACACCGGTAGAATAATAGTATATAAAATTGCTTGACAAGCGTAAAATAAAGGAATATACTGATACCGTTGAATAAAGATGATTACTAGTAAGAGTGGACGCGCGCCACTCTTACTTTTGTGTATGGGTAAGACCCGAAGGAGGTGCATATGTCAAAAAGAGAAGACTATGAATCCAAAACAGAAAGCCTGTTGCAGCCCATCGCGGAGGCAAATGGTGTTAGCATCTATGATGTGGAGTATGTAAAAGAAGGTGCAGATTATTACCTTCGTGCGTATATTGATAAGCCGGAGGGTGTGAACATTATTGATTGCGAGAATGTGAGCAGGGCACTTTCGGATGCACTGGATAAGGCGGACTTTATCCCCGATGCATATATCTTGGAGGTGAGCAGTCCGGGACTTGGCAGAAGCTTAAAGAAGGATAAGCATCTGGCGGCAAGCATCGGACAGGAAGTAGAAATCAAGCTGTTTAAAGCAGTGGACAAATGCAAGGAATTTGTAGGTGTACTGGACAGCTTTGATGAAAACAGTATTACCATTCTGGAAGAAGGACAGCCCCGTAGCTTTACACGAAGCGAGATAGCATTGATTCGTTTAACATTGGATTTTTAAAAATAATATTGCAGAGATTGGCGAAGAGCCGGAAAGAGGTTGAGGAAATGAACAAAGAATTGATTGAAGCACTTGATATTTTGGAGAAGGAGAAGGAAATCAGCAAGGACACACTGTTTGAAGCTATTGAGAACTCCCTTGTGACTGCTTGTAAAAACCATTTTGGTAAGGCAGACAACGTAAAGGTAGAAATCAATCGTGAAACAGGTGACTTTTTGGTGTATGCCGAGAAGGAAGTAGTGGAAACTGCTGAGGATGTGGAAGATGATTGTCTGCAGATCGCATTTGATGATGCGAAGGAACTTTCCAAGAAGGTAAAGGTTGGTGACGTTCTGAATGTAGAAATCAAGTCCAAGGAGTTCGGACGTATTGCAACACAGAATGCAAAGAACGTAATTCTCCAGAAGATCCGTGAGGAAGAGAGAAGTGTGATTTACAATCAGTTCTATGCAAAGGAAAAGGATGTAGTGACCGGTGTGGTACAGCGCTATGTTGGTAACAACATCAGTATTAATCTGGGCAAGGCAGAAGCAATGTTAAGCGAGTCCGAGCAGGTAAAGGGCGAGGTATTCAAGCTGACTGAGCGTATCAAGGTATATATTTTAGAAGTAAAGAAGACCCCCAAGGGTCCCCGTATCAATGTCAGCCGTACACATCCCGAGCTGGTAAAGAGACTGTTTGAGGCTGAGGTTACCGAAATTAAAGACGGTACAGTAGAGATTAAGAGTATCGCCAGAGAAGCAGGAAGCCGTACCAAGATGGCAGTATGGAGCAACAATCCTAATGTAGATGCAGTAGGTGCCTGCGTAGGTATGAACGGTGCCAGAGTAAATGCAATCGTAGAGGAACTGCGTGGTGAAAAGGTGGATGTAGTAAACTGGGATGAAAACCCCGGTAACCTGATTCAGAACGCACTGGCGCCTGCAAAGATTGTAGCAGTATTTGCAGATCCTGATGAAAAGACTGCAAAGGTTGTAGTGCCTGATTATCAGTTGTCACTGGCAATCGGTAAGGAAGGTCAGAACGCAAGATTGGCAGCAAGACTGACCGGTTACAAGATTGATATCAAGTCAGAGACACAGGCTAAGGATGCTCCCGGATTCAGATATGAAGATTATATCGATGATGAATATGATGAAGGCGAGTATGAAGACGGTGAATACGCAGAGGAAGCGTACGAAGAATATAGCGAGGAGTAATCCCTATGGTAAAAAAGGTTCCTTTGAGGCAGTGTGTGGGCTGCGGTGAAATGAAAGGGAAAAAGGACATGATGAGAGTCCTGAAAACAGTAGAAGATGAGATTTGTCTGGATGTAACGGGCAAGAAGAACGGAAGAGGCGCATATCTTTGTAAGAGTAAGGAGTGCCTGGTACGTGCCCGCAAGAACAAGGGCCTGGAACGCTCCTTTAAGATGAGTATTCCAAGCGATGTTTATGATGCACTGGAAAAGGAGTTTGACGGTATTGAAACAGAATAAAATTTTATCACTTTTAGGCCTGGCTGCCCGCGGACGAAATCTGGTAAGTGGTGAGTTTCAGACAGAAGAAGCAGTGAAGCAGGGAACGGCCTTGTTGGTACTGGTGGCAGAGGATGCTTCGGATAATACCAAGAAACTTTTTCGTGACAAATGCTCCTTTTATGAGATTCCCTGTTATGAATACGGTACCAAAGAGACTTTGGGGCAAGCCATAGGCAAGCTGTACAGAGCTTCGGTAGGGGTTTGTGAGCCGGGACTGGCTTCAGGTATTCAAAAACTGCTGGAGGAAAGAGAACTTCCGGTGTAATGACGGAAGTGTTGAAACATAGGTTAATTAGGCGACTACAGGTTTGTAGTGATTAGGAAAGGCGTGGTTTATAAATGGCAAAAATAAAGGTACATGAACTTGCAAAAGAATTAGGTGTGTCCAGTAAGGACGTGCTGAATGTTTTGCAGGAAAAAGGAATAGAGGCAAAGGCTGCACAGAGCTCCGTAGACGATGCGGCAGTAGATGTGGTGAAAAAGGCTTTGGGAAAGGGAAATAATACAGCAAGTATGCAGGAAACAGGCAGTGTAGAAACCAAACAGGAAGTAAAAACAGAAGTCCCCGTTAAGGAGGAAACAAATGCAGCAGACAATACTGCTGTGAAGGCAGAGGATGGAAATGATGCACCGAAGAAGAAAAAGAAGATTATTTTTGTAAGTAATCCTCAGAATTCTAAGATGCCCGGACAGCGTCCCGCGCAGCAGGGAAATGGACAGCGTCCTGCGGGTAACGCGCAGAATCGTCCCACCGGTAATAATACGCAGGCAAAGCCGGCTCCCAGAGGCCCCATTAAGCCATTGACCCCTCCTTCACCCACACCCAGTGTACAGATGGTACCGGGTAAGAATCAGCAGGCAAAGCCTCAGCAGGAAGAGAGTGTAAAAGCAGCAACTCCTGAAGTTGTAAAAAAGGAAGCGCCTAAGACAGCTGCACCGGTAGCAGAGAAGCAGGTGACAGAGAGAAACACAGCAGAAAGACCTGCTCGTGACAATCAGAGACCCCAGGGCGACAGACCTTATAACCGTGACGGCCAGAGACCTCAGGGTGACAGACCTTATAACCGTGATGGTCAGAGACCTCAGGGCGACAGACCCTATAATCGTGACGGTCAGAGACCCCAGGGCGACAGACCTTATAACCGTGACGGCCAGAGACCTCAGGGCGACAGACCTTATAACCGTGACGGTCAGAGACCTCAGGGCGACAGACCTTATAACCGCGATGGTCAGAGACCTCAGGGCGGATATAACAGGGATGGATTTAACAAAGATGGATATAATAAGGACGGCCAGAGAGGTTTCCAGGGCAAGGATGGAGACGAACGTCGCAGCTTTGGCAACAACAGAGGCCAGGGTGGTTTCAGAGATAAGCAGCAGGGCGGTAAGAACAGCTTTGCAGCAGAAGCACCTGCTAAGGATATAGAAAAGAAGCGAGAGGAAGAAAAGAGACGCTTCAGTCAGGAAAAGGATAATAAGCGTTCTAAGAAGGACTTTATCTATGAAGAGGATGAAGCACTGAAGAACAAGCCCGGCAGATTCATCAAGCCTGAGAAGAAGAAGGAAGTAGTGGAGGAAACCATCAAGGTTATTACCCTTCCTGAGATGATTACCATTAAGGATCTGGCTGATAAAATGAAACTGCAGCCTTCCGCAATCGTAAAGAAACTCTTTATGGAAGGTAAGATTGTGACTGTAAATCAGGAGATTTCTTACGAGGACGCAGAGAATATTGCAATGGAATACGATATTCTGTGTGAAAAAGAGGTTAAGGTGGATGTAATCGAAGAGCTTCTGAAGGAAGAAGAGGAAGCAGAAGAGACTCTGCTTGAGAGACCTCCCGTTATCTGTGTAATGGGTCATGTTGACCATGGTAAGACTTCCCTTCTGGATGCAATCCGTAAGACCAATGTAACCGATAGAGAAGCAGGCGGTATTACCCAGCATATCGGTGCTTATACCGTTAATGTAGGTGGCAGAACCATTACCTTCCTGGATACTCCCGGACATGAGGCATTTACCGCAATGCGTATGCGTGGTGCAAATGCAACGGATATCGCTATCTTAGTAGTTGCTGCGGACGACGGTGTAATGCCCCAGACTGTAGAGGCTATTAACCATGCAAAGGCAGCAGGCATCGAAATCATTGTTGCAGTGAATAAGATTGATAAGCCTTCTGCAAATATTGACAGAGTAAAACAGGAATTATCCGAGTACGAGCTGATTCCCGAGGATTGGGGCGGCAGTACCGTATTTGCTCCCGTATCTGCAAAGAGCGGCGAGGGTATTGAGCAGCTGCTTGAGATGATTCTGCTGTCTGCTGATATTCTGGAGCTGAAGGCAAACCCTGACAGAAAGGCAAGAGGTCTGGTAATCGAGGCTGAGCTGGATAAGGGTAGAGGTCCCGTGGCTACCGTTCTGGTACAGAAGGGTACTCTGCATGTGGGTGACTTTATTTCCGCAGGTGCTGCATTCGGTAAGGTACGTGCGATGATCGACGATAAGGGTAGAAGAGTAAAAGAAGCGACTCCTTCCACTCCTGTTGAGATTTTAGGTCTTTCCGACGTGCCTAGTGCAGGTGAAGTATTCCTGGCACATGACAGTGATAAGAGTGCAAAGCATTATGCTGAAACCTATAAGGCACAGAATAAGGAAAGAAAGCTGGAAGAGACTAAGACAAAGATGTCTCTGGATGATCTGTTCTCACAGATTAAGGAAGGCAATCTGAAGGAACTGAACCTGATTGTCAAGGCAGACGTACAGGGTAGTGTGGAAGCTGTGAAGCAGTCCCTGATGAAGCTGAGCAATGAAGAAGTAGTGGTTAAGTGTATCCATGGCGGCGTAGGTGCCATCAATGAATCCGACGTTACTCTGGCAAGTGCTTCTAATGCAATCATCATCGGCTTCAATGTAAGAGTGGATGCTACCGCAAAGACAACTGCTGAGCAGGAAGGCGTGGATGTAAGACTGTACAGCGTTATCTATCAGGCAATCGAGGATGTGGAAGCTGCTATGAAGGGTATGCTGGATCCCGTATTTGAGGAGAAGGTAATCGGTCATGCAGAGGTTCGTCAGATATTCAAGGCATCTGCCATCGGTAATATCGCAGGTTCCTACGTGCTGGATGGTGTATTCCAGAGAGGTTGTAAGGTACGAATCAGCCGTGAAGGCAAGCAGATCTTTGAAGGTGAACTGGCTTCCCTGAAGAGATTTAAGGACGACGTAAAAGAAGTTAAGACCGGTTTCGAATGTGGTCTGGTATTCAATGGCTTTGATCAGATGCAGGAACTGGATATTGTAGAAGCATATATCATGGTAGAAGTACCCAGATAAATGAAAGGTATATAGTATATAGATGAGAAAAAATAGTGTGAAGAATACCCGTATCAACGGGGAAGTTCAGAGAGTGCTGGCTGAAATCATACGCGGTGAAATCAAGGATCCGCGTATCAGTCCCTGGACCAGTGTAGTGGCTGTGGAAGTGGCTCCGGATTTAAAGAGCTGCAAAGCATTTATCAGCGTACTGGGCGGTCAGGAGACCCAGGAATCCACTCTGCTGGGCTTAAAGAGTGCAGAAGGCTTTATCAAGAATAAGCTGGCTAAAGCAATTAATCTGCGCAACACTCCCGCAATTACCTTTGTAATGGACCAGTCTATCGAGTATGGTGTGAATATGTCCCATAAGATTGATGAAGTCATTGCAAAGGACCAGGCGAATGCTGTAAATGATGAAGAAACAGCTAAAGAGGTGGATGAGTAGTGAATTTATTATTTGAGTGTAGTGATGCAAAACGTATAGGTATCAGCGGACACATCAGACCGGACGGGGACTGCGTAGGTTCCTGTCTGGCTCTGTATCAGTACTTATGTAAGGCATTGCCGGCTACGAAAGTGCAGGTTTTTCTTGAAAATCCCCCCAAGGATTTCAGGGAACTGAAAGGATTTGAGGAGATTCTGATGCCAGAGAGCGAGCAGGAGCAGTTTGATGTGTATTTTGCACTGGATTGTAATGCAGAACGTTTGGGCGGCGCGGAAGGATACTTCCGAAATGCCCTAAAGAAAATCAATATTGATCACCATATTACCAACAAAGGGGATGGTGACGTGAATCTGGTGAGACCTGAAGTGGGATCCTGCAGTGAAGTGCTTTATGAACTAATGGATACGCAGTATATGGATGCAGATATTGCAAAGGCACTTTATATCGGTATGATTCATGATACCGGTGTGTTCCAGTATTCCAACACCAGACCTGAAACCCTGCGGATTGCGGCAGGACTTTTGGAATACGGATTTGATTTTCCCCGAATCATTCAGGAAAACTTTTATCAGAAAACATATTTACAGACCCAGATTATGGGCAGGGTGCTCCTTGAGAGCGTGCGCTTCATGGACGGCAGATGTATCGTAGGCTGTGTGGACAGAGCGACCATGGAATTCTATCATGTTACCAGCAATGACATGGATGGTATCGTGAACCAGTTGCGTAATATTGAAGGCATAGAATGTGCTATTTTTATGTATGAAACAGGTTTGCAGGAATTTAAAGTGAGCTTGCGCACCAGCGAAAAAGTGGATGCAGCCAAGGTAGTTGCTCATTTCGGCGGTGGCGGACATATGCGTGCGGCCGGTTGTACAATGAAGGGTACATTCCATGATTGTGTCAATAATTTGTCCAGGTATATTGAAGAGCAGTTAGAGTGCATTTAAATATAAAATGGTGCTTGTAAAATCCTCAGGAGGTATACATGTTAAGCGGAATTATTATAATGCATAAGGAAGCAGGTTTTACCTCACATGATGTTGTAGCCAAAATGCGTGGTATCTGCAAGCAGAAAAAAATTGGACATACCGGAACCTTGGACCCGGCGGCAACGGGGGTGTTGCCCGTGTGTCTGGGAAATGCTACCAAGCTGTGCGATATGCTGACCGACAAGGATAAGGAATATGTAGCTGAACTGATGCTCGGTGTGGAAACAGACACCCAGGATTTAACAGGTGCAGTACTGCAGGAGAAAGCAGTGACCTGCAAGGCAGAAGAAGTGAGAAGTGCAGTAGAGAGCTTTGTAGGGGACTATATGCAGGTGCCACCCATGTATTCAGCATTAAAAGTGGATGGTAAGAAACTCTATGAGCTGGCCAGGGCAGGTAAAGAAGTAGAACGTCAGGCCAGACCGGTTGTAATCCATGAGATAGAGATACTGGAAATGAATCTTCCGGTAGTGAAAATGCGTGTGGCATGCTCCAAGGGAACTTACATCAGAACCTTGTGTGCGGATATCGGTGAAAAGCTGGGCTGCGGAGGGACCATGAAGAGTCTGCAGCGTACCCGCGTGGGTTGCTTTGGTCTGGAAGAGGCGGTCACTTTGGCAGAACTTGAAACAATTCGTGACAAGGAAGGTCTGGAAAGTGTGGTAAAGCCTGCGGACAGCGTATTTATGCAGTGCCCGGCACTGCATATCAAACCGGAGTTTGTCAAACTACTGGAAAACGGTAATGCTTTTTATCCGAATCAGTCCCGGGAAGAGATTGTACATCCTGCCGGAGAGCGGGTAAGAGTTTACCGCGGTGAGGACTGCTTCACGGGAGTCTATACATATGACCCCCAGCGCAAGTGGTACAAGCCGGTGAAAATGTTTTTATAGGAAATTTATATGAAAATTATAACAGGCTATGAAGCATTGCCACAGGACATAAACTGTGCGGTGGCAATCGGAAAATTTGACGGTATTCATATCGGACATCAAAAGCTGCTTTCAGAAATCTTTGAACAGAGAGGAAGGCAGCTTATTTCCTGTGTCTTTACCTTTGACCCGCCTCCGGAGGTGCTCTTTGGCAAATCTGACGGTAAGGAGCTGATGACCCGAGAGGAAAAGAGAAGCCTGTTTGAACAGATGGGTGTAGAGATTCTGGTGGAGTTTCCGCTTAATCGCGAAAGTGCCGGCATGGAGGCAGAAGCCTTTGTGCGTGAGATATTGTGTGACAGGTTACATTGTAAATATCTGGCGGCAGGCAAGGATGTATCTTTTGGCAGAGGCGGTCTGGGCAATGAAGAACTGCTGCGCAGACTGGCACCTGAGTATGGTTTTGAAGTAAAAACCATAGATAAGGTAAGCCTGCATGGACGGGAGGTCAGTTCCACCTACATCAGACAATTGGTAAAAGAGGGGCGCATGGAGGAGTGTGCGGAGTACTTGGGCAGACCCTATTCCCTTACCGGTAGAATCGTACATGGTAATCATATGGGTACAGGTATGGGTTTCCCCACAGCCAATATACAGGTGCCGGAGCATAAACTGATGCCGCCAAAGGGGGTGTATTTTACGCAGATAACAGAAACGGGATGTGTGCACATTGACAAAACGGAAGTTTCAGAGAGTACACCGGTTGAGAAGACCGAAGCGGTTCATACGGTAGGGATTAGCAATGTGGGAGTCAAACCTACCATATCACAGGGCAATCCCGTGGGCGTGGAGACTTGTCTGTTTGACTTTGCTGGTGATTTGTATGATAAGGAACTGGAAGTGTCTTTCTGCCATTATCACAGACCTGAGATGCAGTTTGAGAATATAGAGAATCTGAAGCAGCAGATTGGGGATGATATTGCGGCATGCCGTAAGTACTGGTCAATTCAAATGTAAAATTTTTGCAAAATTTGTGTAAAAAACAGATTGTATCTTCTGCAATTTTTTCGTACAATTAATCTTGGACTGATTTTGTCGCATTTTGTAACGAAGGGATATTGCAGATATGAATATGAGTATCATTTTTTCTTTGGCAGGCGGACTTGGCCTGTTTCTGTTCGGCATGGATCTGATGAGTGATTCCATAGAGAAAGTAGCAGGAGCAAAGCTTCGTCGTATTTTAGAGTTTTTCACTACCAATCGTTTCGCAGGTATGCTGGTTGGTATTGTTTTTACGGGAATCGTACAATCTTCTTCAGCTTGTACGGTTATGGTTGTCAGCTTTGTTAACTCAGGGTTAATGAATCTGTATCAGGCTGCCGGTGTGATTTTTGGTGCTAATATCGGTACCACCGTAACATCCCAGCTGGTGTCTTTTAATCTATCAGAGTATGCGCCTATTATTTTACTTATAGGTGTATGTATCATGCTATTCTGCAAAAATCAAAAAGTTAAAAAAATAGCAGAAGTTATCGTTGGTTTTGGTATATTGTTTGTTGGTTTAAGTACCATGTCAGGTGCTATGAAGGATATGAAAAATGTGCCGGAAGTAGTGAATTTGCTTGGTTCTTTAAAAAATCCTTTTATGGGAACGTTGGTTGGTTTCCTTTTGACAGCAATTATTCAGAGTTCTTCCGTAACCGTAAGTATTGTATTGCTTCTGGCTACACAGGGCCTGTTGGCATTGCCTATTACCTTATATATCATCATGGGATGTAATATTGGCTCCTGTTGTACGGCACTTTTGGCATCCATGGCAGGTAAAAAGGATGCTAAGCGTGCGGCAATGATTCATTTTCTGTTTAATGTAATCGGAACGGTTATTATTTATATTATCCTGTTACTTGCACAGGATTTTGTTGTAGAACTGATTCAGTCCGTTTCGGCAGATAACGGTCGATTTGTGGCAAATGCCCATACCATTATTAAAATTTTCCAGGTAGTAATTTTGTTCCCTTTTTCCGCACAAATTGTGAAGCTGGCATGTTTATGTGTGCCCGGTGAGGATAAAAAGGTAAATTATCGCGAAAACTATCAATTGAAATACATTGGTGAAAATGCAGTATTTAATCCGGCAACAGCAGTAGTAGATGTAATCAGGGAATTGGAGCGTATGGCGTCATTGTCCAGTGAAAATCTGAATCGTGCCATGAACGCACTGGTGACTCTGGATGAAGCAGATATCAATGAAGTGTATGCAGTGGAAAAGAATATCAACTTCCTGAATCATTCCATTACAGATTATCTGGTAAAAATTAACCAAAGCACACTGCCTATAGAGGATGTGAAAAAGTTGGGAGCACTGTTCCATGTAGCAAATGATATTGAGAGAATCGGTGATTTGGCGGAAAATATTGCGGACGCAGCCTGTCAGAGAAAAGATGGTGGTATTAACATCAGTAGAGAAGCACAAAAGGAATTGGGTGAAATGCTGGATAAGGTAAATACCATTATACAGTATACGATGGAGATGTTTGTGCGAAACAATGAAGAAAATATGCAGGAAATCATCCGGCTTGAGAAGTTGGTGGATGATATGGAGAAACAGTTGCAACGTGCACATGTGGAGAGACTGACCAAAGGCGAGTGTACTCCGGAGGCAGGTATGGTTTTCTCAGCAGTGATATCCTGTTTGGAGCGAGTGTCCGATCATGCCACGAATATAGCGTTCTCCATTACCTCAAATGAGGATGAGGCGGATGTTGTTGGTGGCTGAGGCAGTACTCTAATTGTTACGTAGGACTAATTTCTCATAGCGTACCCAATTAAGAATGTTTTATACTATATATTGTGATTTTTATGATTTAAAACCATAGATTCGAAAAGTTTTTGTGTAAATTTACGAAAATTGGTTGACATGGAGAGGGTGTACTTGTATAATCATCCTTGTAGTTAATAATTTTGTAATAATTTTGTAAAGAAAAATTTCGTTTGCGTAATATATATGTTAAAAGATTTAAGAAAGGTACTTTTATGGGAAAAAATAAATTTTCAAATAAAATGGTATTATTATCTGCAGGTTTGATTATCGGCTTGAGTCTGGATACAATGTCAGTATCTGCTGCAGCAACAGGTACAAATGTTACAGAGCTGTTGTCTACCGCAGGTGTTGCTTCTATTTTAGAGGCATCTGTTACCAGAGAAGAATACATTGCAATGGCAGAGGCGTCAGTAGGAGCTTCCTGGGGATATACCAATATCGGTATTGCAAATGTGGAAAGCGGTAACTTAAATGTACGTAAGGAGCCGTCCACTTCCGGTAAGCTGGTTGGTAAGATGCGTGCGAATGCAGCCTGTGAAGTGCTGGATGTTGCAGATGGCTGGGCACATATCAAGTCCGGTGAAGTAGAAGGATATGTCAGTGAGGAATATTTGCTGACAGGACCTGCTGCAAAGGTAAAGGCGCAGGAATTGGTGCAGACTCTTGCAATCGCAAATACAGATGGTTTGAATGTACGTAAAGAGCCTAATACGGAAAGCGAAGTTGTTACGCAGATTCTGAAGGGTGAAGGGTTGGACGTTCTGGAGCAGAACGGCGAATGGATAAAGGTTGCAGTGGATAGTGATGAGGCATATGTGAGTGCACAGTATGTTACCATAGAAGATAAGCTGGAGACAGCGGTTACTATGACCGAGCTTCTGTATGGTGAGGGTGTATCAGATGTCCGCGTAGATCTGGTAGAATATGCAAAGCAGTTTGTAGGTAATCCCTATGTGTGGGGCGGTACCAGTCTGACAAAGGGTGCTGACTGTTCCGGTTTTGTACTCAGTGTATATAAAAAGTATGGTTTTAAGCTTCCTCATCATTCTGTAGCCCAGGCAAAGATGGGAACCAAGATTTCCACCTCTGAGCTGAAACCTGCGGATTTGATTTTCTACGGTAACAGCAGTGGCACTATTAATCACGTGGCTATTTATATCGGTGGCGGACAGGTTGTACATGCAAGTAATGCCAAGACCGGTATCAAGATCAGTAAGTACAATTATCGTACACCGGTTAAGTGTGTGAGACTGATTAATGACTAATTAAATACAATACGAAGTATGGAGCATCGTCCGCGGGGCGGTGCTCTTTTTTTATCCTTCTATAGAAAATTGTATGAGGATTGTATCAACTGAAAAATTTTTGTATTATTGTGTTAATGTACTATTGACATAATACAATAAGTGTGATAAGATAGCATCTGTAAGGAAGTTACATAAGTAAAAACGATACGGAAGTATCTATAAAAGAAAAGGAGAATAAAGATGAAAAAAGGATTAAAAGTATTTGGAAGGTCACTTGTAAGTTTGAGCCCTACGGCGATTGCTATTGGCATGAATTTTTTGGTCTCTATCATTATGGGTATTATTTGTGGAGTGGTTCTGAGTATGGAGCTTGGAGTGAGTGGCGAGATGGCCACCATTACCGATGCTGAAATGATGAACAGACTTATGGATATGATTATGGAGTATGCACTGCCTGCCACGGTTGTTTTTCAGTTAATCAATCTTGTGATATTCGGTCTTTGGTTTAAGCTTTGGGGAAGAAATAAATTCGTAAATCCTGTTAAGGTTGTGAAGGCATCCAATGTAGGTGTGGCATTTATGTCAGCAGTAGCACTGGAAATCATTATCAGCCTTGCTATGATACTTGTTTCCATGTTTGCACCTGAGGTAATAGAATCATTTAATGAATTAATGGAAATTGCCGGTATAGGAGAGATGACCGTACTGAGCTTCCTGGCAACCGTAATTCTGGCACCTATTACCGAGGAATTAATTTTCCGTGGAGTTACCATGAGACTGACCAAATGGGCAGGCCTGCCTTTTGTAATCGGTAATATTATTCAGGCTGTATTATTCGGTGTATTCCATCTGAATCTGGTACAGGGTGTATACGCAACATTTATCGGTCTGGTTCTGGGTTATCTGGGTCACAGATATAAGACTTTGTGGGTACCTATTTTATTACATCTGTTCTGTAATCTGTACGCAACTGTTATCGGAACTTTAGAAATTCCTGAAACCGCAATGACCAATGTGGTTATGGCAATCATTGCAGTAGTGTGTGTAGCTGGTACACTCTTCCTTATGAAGAAGGAGAACGAGAAAGCGGCAGCACAGGAGAGCATCGCACTTGCAGAAAATAATTAGTATTTTGGTGTAGAATTCTCTGAAAAATAAATGTTTACAACTTCCGGATTCTATGGTATCATAACCAAGTATGAGTTTAGCCGTTACTCGGATTCGGGACACTCCGACCCAGTCTTAGTAGCAGGCGATATAAAGTATTAGGAGGTTTTAGATATGATTTCTAAAGAGAAGAAAACAGCAATCATGAACGAGTACGCTAGAACTGCTGGCGATACAGGTTCACCTGAGGTTCAGGTAGCAGTATTAACTGCAAGAATTCAGGAGTTAACTGAGCATTTAAAGGCTAACCCCAAGGATCATCATTCCCGTCGTGGTATGTTAAAGATGGTTGGTCAGAGACGTGGTCTGTTGACTTACTTAAAGAAAAAGGATATCGAAAGATATCGTTCTCTGATTGAAAGACTTGGTCTGAGAAAATAATCTTAAAAGTGAAGGCGGAGGCTTGCCGAGTAATCGGCACTCCGCTTTTTTCTGATAAAGGGATGATGTGTTTTGGCGGAGAGAAACGGTGTCAGACCTTGTCAGAGTAACTGTTAACGGGGACAGATTTTACACCCGAGACCGCTGAAAAGGATGGGTACATAGGTATACATATACCTGTATTTTTCAGTAGTTTCGGTGACGTCTGTTCCGAAAGAGCAAAGAGCCGCAGGAAGCGGCAGATTGGAGGAAATATGTACCAGACATTCAAATTGGATTTAGCAGGCCGTACACTTAGCGTTGATGTAAATCGCGTAGGTAAGCAGGCTAATGGTTGTGCATTTATGCATTATGGCGATACTACAGTACTTTGTACCGCAACAGCATCTGAAAAGCCCAGAGAGGGCATTGACTTCTTCCCCTTAAGTGTGGAGTATGAAGAGAAATTATACGCAGTGGGCAAGATTCCCGGCGGTTTCAACAAGAGAGAGGGTAAGGCAAGCGAAAACGCCATCCTGACCAGCCGTGTAATCGACAGACCTATGCGTCCTCTGTTCCCTAAGGATTACAGAAATGATGTAACCTTAAATACCATGGTTATGAGCGTTGACCCTGCATGCCGTCCTGAAATCGTGGCTATGCTGGGTGCTTCCATTGCGACCTGTATCTCTGACATTCCTTTTGACGGTCCCTGTGCAATGACTCAGGTAGGTATGATTGACGGTGAGTTCGTTATCAACCCTTCTCAGGAGCAGTGGAAGGTTGGTGATCTGAACCTGACCGTAGCTTCTACCAAGGAAAAGGTTATCATGATCGAAGCAGGTGCAAACGAAATTCCTGAGGATAAGATGCTGGAAGCTATTTACATGGCACATGATGTAAATCAGACCATTATCGCATTCATTGACGAAATCGTTGCTGCTGCAGGTAAGAAGAAACATGAATACACCAGCTGTGCAATCCCTGCAGAAATGTTCGAGGAGATGAAGAAGATCGTTACTCCCGAAGAGATGGAGACTGCAGTATTTACAGATGACAAGCAGACCCGTGAGGAGAATATCCGCGTAATCACTGCAAAGCTGGAAGAGGCATTTGCAGAGAACGAAGAGTGGCTGGCTATGCTTGGCGAAGCTGTATATCAGTATGAGAAGAAGACTGTTCGTAAGATGATTCTGAAGGATCACAAGCGTCCCGATGGCCGTGAGATCACCCAGATTCGTCAGCTGGCAGCAGAAGTAGATTTGATCCCCAGAGTACACGGTAGTGCTATGTTTACCCGTGGACAGACTCAGATTTGTAACGTATGTACCCTTGCTCCTTTATCCGAGCAGCAGAGAATTGACGGTTTGGATGAAAATGAAGTAAGCAAGAGATATATGCATCACTATAACTTCCCTTCCTATTCCGTAGGTGAGACCAAGCCTTCCCGCGGACCCGGAAGACGTGAAATCGGTCATGGTGCACTGGCTGAGAGAGCATTGATTCCCGTACTTCCCAGCGAAGAGGAATTCCCTTATGCTATCCGTACCGTATCCGAGACTTTTGAATCCAATGGTTCTACTTCCATGGCTTCTACCTGTGCTTCCTGTATGTCCCTGATGGCAGCAGGTGTACCCATCAAGAAGATGGTTGCAGGTATTTCCTGTGGTCTGGTTACCGGTGATACAGACGATGATTTCGTACTGCTGACCGATATCCAGGGTCTGGAAGATTTCTTCGGAGATATGGACTTCAAGGTAACCGGTACTACCGATGGTATTACCGCTATCCAGATGGATATCAAGATTCACGGTCTGACCAGACCTATCGTAGAAGGTGCTATCGCAAGATGTCGTGAGGCAAGAATGTTCATCATGGATACCTGTATGAAGCCTGCTATCGCAGAGCCCAGAGCAGAGGTTGGTCCTTACGCTCCTAAGATTGTATCCATCCAGATCGATCCTGAGAAGATTGGTGAAGTGGTTGGTCAGCGTGGTAAGACCATCAACGAGATTATTGCACGTACCGGCGTGAAGATTGATATTACCGATGATGGTAAGGTATCTGTATGCGGTACTGATAAGGATATGATGGATAAGGCTGTAGAGATGATTAAGATCATCGTTACCGACTTTGAAGAAGGCCAGATCTTTAAGGGCAAGGTTGTAAGCATCAAGGAATTCGGTGCATTCATCGAGTTCGCACCCGGCAAGGAGGGAATGGTTCACATTTCCAAGATTGCAAAGGAAAGAATCAACCATGTTGAGGATGTCCTGACACTGGGCGACAAGGTTACCGTTGTATGCTTAGGCAAGGACAAGATGGGCCGCATCAGCTTCTCCATGAAGGATGTAGCGCAGAACTAATATAGGAAACATTTACACCCCGGAGTCTGGTACTTCGGGGTGTTTTGCAAGTTGTTTAGAACGGGTATGTGGAATTGCCCATTGATTTTACGGTGCTGATAGGATACTATATATAGGAAAATAGTTACTTGTATCAATCAGACTTAAGGGAGAGTATTTCATATGAAGAAATTTTCAAAGTTGTTTTGGTTATTGGTGCTTATTATTATCGCGATTGTGATTTATCTGATTGTGGATTATTTTAATCACAAACCGGTGAAAAATATGACGGACCTGACCTATGCAGTGGAGCTGGTGGGTAAGGAGAAACCTGAAGTAAAGCAGATACTGGGCGAGGATAGTAAGCTTTTTGAGGCCAGTGAGATGACCGGTATGCTTACCAGCCAGTATATTGCGGACAAGAGCTATAAGGTAGAGCACTCCGGATATGCAGATGTGCGTTTGGAGTACCCCACTGATAAGGATGAAGAGGTACTGGACTGCATTTATTATTATGTGACTTATGACGATTACGATAATATGCAGGAAGTATGGGAGTGGGTATATACCCAGTGGTACGCTCTTGAGAAGCATTTCGGAAGAGCTGCTGACTACAACAATGGTAAGGAAATGCAGCCACTGTTAACTTATGAGGATACCATTCCCAGCACCAAATGGATTGCAGGCTGGAAGCAGGGGGAGGCAGAGGATGCCCCTATCACCTGTATTAAGGTTATTGTAGCAGCGGATAAACTGCTTCGTATCGAATTATATACAGAGACTGATGTAACAGAGATTACAGACTAAAGAATTGCCCCGGCAAATGTGTGCGGGGCAATTTTTGAAGTGTCTGTTTTTTTGTTGACAAACAAAAGGTAATATGTTACCTTATACAAAGTAATATATTACCTATTGGAGGATGGAATGAATATTAAAGAAGTTATTAATAGTGGCAAAATAGATTTTACAGGGGTTGAATTATCCTATTTTTTGATTGGATTATTAAGTGCATTTGAGAACAGATTTCAAGCAGTGGCTGATAGTACAATGAAAGAGATAAGTTGGAAACAGTTTTTTGCCATTATATGTATTAATATGTGCAAAGACAAACCAACAGTGAAAGAACTTGCAGAGATAATGGGCAGTTCACATCAGAATGTAAAACAGATTCTGTTGAAATTGGAAAAGAAAGGATTTGTGCATATTACTGTAGATGAAAGCGATAAAAGAAAACAGCGTATTGATATTACTGATTATTGCAGAGATTTCTGCACAAAAAATGATGAGATGGCCATGAATATTATGAAGAAAATGTTCGGCGGTGTATCAGAAGAACAATTACAAGTAACAATACAGACCATTATACAGATTGAAGATAATTTAAAGGAGATTTGAAAATATGGGTAAAGGTATTATTCTATATCAATCAAAATATGGAGCTACAAAAAAGTATGTTGATTGGCTGACAGAAGAGACAGGATATGATTTCATAGAAACGAAAAATGCTAAAGTATCACAGCTGCAGAAGTATGATGTGATAATATTAGGGGGAGGTGTTTATGCTTCGGGAATTGCAGGGTTACACTTCTTGAAAAAGAATATAAGTCTTTGGGCGGATAAAAAAATCGCTGTTTTTGCGGTGGGTGCATCTCCGTATGATGAAAAAGCTATAATGCAGGTAAGAGAAATGCACTTCAAAGACGCATTAAGTAATATTCCATTCTTTTATTGTCGTGGAGCATGGGATGAAGAAAAAATGACCTTTGGAGACAGAACACTGTGCAGGATGTTACAAAAAGCAGTTGCAAAACAAAATCCGGAGGATTATGAGCCTTGGCAAAAAGCATTAATGTCCGCAGTTGGAGAAAAATGTGATTGGACGAATAAGAAATATTTGGAACCGTTGTTAAAGTATCTGGAAGAATTGAATTAATGGGAGAACGTATGAAGAAGTATGTAATGGCAATTTTAATATGGATTGTGATTATACCTATAGCAATATTAAATGGTGGATTTCGGGAATATGTACTTGTTAAACTAGGCATATTAGCACGTCCGTTAAGTGGTATTATTCTAAGTGTTTGTATTTTCATTGTTGCTTATTTCTTAATACCTAAAATCAAGAATTGTGTAAAAAGAGATTATATTATATTCGGTGTAATATGGTTTATGTTGACCAATATATTTGATTTGTCGATGTATTTAAGCGAAGGTGGAGGATTTATTGATTTACTTAATTCATATAATTTCCTATCAGGAAACTTATGGGTGCTTGTTGTATTCACAACACTGGTTGCACCGATGTTTGTTGCCAAAACAAAAAAGATGATATAGTATATCAAATTCCAATCTGCAGACATTGGAAACTTTGAAGTTTCACATTTGTTTATTAAATGGAGTATGTGTAAAAACAGCACATACTCCATTTTAGTATTGACAAAATTTGAAACATAATATATGTTATATAACAAGGATTATAAAAAGGAGATAACCATGCCACCTAAAGCGAAAATTACGAGAGAAATGATAGTGGAGACTGCTTTTGAGATTGTTCGGAAAGAGGGTGCAGACAAAGTGACTGCACGAAGTATTTCAGAGCATTTAAGCTGTTCTACCCAGCCCGTACTATATTATTTTTCAACTGTGGAAGATATTAAGAAAGCGGTGTATAAAAAGGCGGATGAGTATCATACGGCTTATCTTATGGATATGGAGATGACTTGCGAAAATCCTATGCTGGCAATTGGAATGAACTATATTAGATTTGCCATAGAAGAAAGAAACCTCTTCCGGTTTTTATTTCAATCAAATGAGTTTTCGGAAATAAGTATGTTGGATTTGTTAGAGACGGAAGAATTGCTACCTATGCTTGTTATGCTACAGAGTGAACTGGACATATCAATGCAAGCTGCAAAGGAGGTTTTTAGTACATTATTCATTTTTTCTCATGGGTATGCAAGTTTATATGCCAATAATACAATGATCTATAATGAGCAGGATGTGATAAAGGCACTTAATAAAATATTTGATGGAGCAGTTTGTACTGTGAAAGGAGACTAACTAAAATGAAAAAGATATTTGAAAAGAATGAAACATTAATATGCATTTTACTAATTGTTGCGTATGTGGTAATTAGTTCTTATTGTAGGCAGAATTTTGGTTTGACAGATTATAGAAGTGCAGTTATTCATACTATATTATCAGTGGTGCTACTGGCATTGGTTATTAGTCTGAAACGTGTAGCTTTTTACGGATTAACAAAGGTAACAAATATAAAGAAATATCTGTATTTTATTCCCTTACTGTTAATTGTATCTGTTCATCTGTGGAATGGTTTTAACATTGATAATACGCGAAGCGAAATTTTATTTTACATAATAACCATGCTTAATGTGGGCTTTTTGGAAGAAATGATTTTCCGTGGATTTCTTTTTAAGATGATGGAAAAAGACAATGTGAAAAGTGCCATAATAGTTAGTGCCATCACCTTTGGAATGGGTCATATTGTGAATTTGCTGAATGGGGCAGATTTAATTTCCACATTAATGCAAATTTGCTACGCAACAGCAATCGGATATTTGTTTGTTATTATTTTCTATAGGAGCAAATCCCTTATACCATGTATTATTGCACATGCAGTATTTAATAGTTTAGGTATATTTAATGTCGGAAACAAATTATCGTTGTATGTTGTAACTGTATTTATAGTGGTTGTTTCACTGGGTTATGCTTTTTATATAAATAAGAGAGTAAAGAATAGGAATTGACAGTGAAAATGCTTAATGTTAGAATGATGATAAAATAATCCCATGAGGGAGTAGCAAGCGTATAACGTAGCAAGTCAACATACTGGCCGTTTGGTCTGGCTTGTTTTAAATTGCGAGACTCATGTGTAGTAAAACTATGCATGAAGTCTGTGTCTTTGTATAATACCCGAGTATAGTTTTATTACTGTACTTGGGTTATTTTGTTGTATGGAAGATAATAGTAAATTGAGAAAGCGGAGGATGAAATTATGTTGATTTTGATTGAGGGAATTGTAGTATGCTTTATTCTTTTATTAGTCTGTGTTGTAGGATTAAAGGATGGTCCGGAGAAATATGCAGTCTTCTATGAAGAAGATGTGCAGAAAAGAGTAGTCGAGCTTGGATATACTACGGAGAAGGAATTGAAGAGACGCTTTGCTATTTCGGGAGTGGCATTATTTGTTCCTATGCTAATCCTGGTACCAATAATGGTATATTACATAAATGGTGCCTCTGACTTTTGGAGTGCTTTTTGGCAGATGACAGCGGTTTTTATGATAGGAAATATATTTGACCGTCTTTTTATTGATGAGTTATGGGTGGGACATACAAAGGCATGGTTTATTCCGGGTACAGAAGATTTGATGCCGTATATCCCCGTAAAAGTGAAAATTAAAAAATGGGTTGGTAACCTTATTATGTTTCCCTTGCTTTCGGCTATTATTGCAGGGATAGTTACTTTTTTTATGAAATAGTATTGTTAGGTTGGATACAATGGGAAGGGATAAAGTGGAGTTATGTTAATTTGGTTAATACTAGGCTTATCAGCAGCGGTTCTTATGTTTGTGGGAGATATGTTACTTTATTATGACAAACAAGATTATGTATCAGATGGAACATTTCATACAGTAATATCTTTGATGAAGAATGTATCGTATAGACGTTTATATGTTGGCGGAAGCATAGGACCAATAGCAGCATTTTTATATTGCTTGGGATATGTACATATATTTTATATTGTTCATAAGAGTTGTTTTGCCATATCGGTATTTTGTTTTATGATATGCTGTTTAGCCATTATTGTGGGAGGTGCGTATCATAGTCATTGTTCCTATTTAGGTATTATCGGTAAAATTGAAGATGAGAAATCCATGGATTCTATTATCAAATATTTTAGTGTAATAAATATGATTTCTATGATTTTTCAAGTGATTGGTTTATTGACATTAGCAGTTCTTATAATTTGTGGTTTTACTATTTTACCGAGAGGGTTTACATTATTAACACCGGGTGTATTATATTTATTGCTTCCGTTATGGAAACGATTACCTAAAGGAATCCATATTATTGTCTGTGGTGGCTGGGCTAATTTAATTTTTGTAATATATTATGTAATGCTAATTTTATATTATTTTATGCATTTATGATTTATGTACATGGAACAGGATGGAGAATTTGAATTTTTGTTTGCTTTCAAGAGAAATAAATTGATATTTTTATTGCTTAGTATATACTATGTATATACTAAGCGCGAGGAGGTTTTTATATGCAAGCACAAGTAAAAGAATAGGGTAATAGTCAAGGAATCAGATTACCAAAAGAAGTATTGAAAAGTGCAGGGATTGCTTTGAATGAGATTTTAGATGTCAAGGTATCGAATAGTGTAATTACTTTAGTGAAACCTTTTCATCATAAAACATTGGAAGAAAGAGCGGCTGAGTTTGATGGAAAGTTAATGCTGGATGGTGAATATGATTGGGGTGAACCTGTCGGAAGAGAGGTATGGTAATGGAATTACTGCATCAAGGAGATATTCTTAAAATTGAAAAAGTAAAACATCCCGTATTAGTAGTTAGTAAGGATTTCTTTAATTCCAGTGGTGAAATAATAGGATGTCCAATTATCACTAATTCCATTCCCGGACCACTTCATATATGGATGGCAACGGAAGAGAATGAAGGTTATATACAGTGTGAAAAACTTGCATTGTTGGATTTGTCGCTCCGAGGATATAAGAAAGTGGATAGATTGCCAATTTCAGAAATGATCAATGTATCTGATGCTATTCAGGGAATTTTTGAATA
>JAZODQ010000003.1:0-3682 GCA_045597105.1 Acetatifactor sp. | reverse complement strand
GGTGTTATAGTAGGATTGGGGGTGGCAGCGCTGCACAACCGGTTTTACAAGATTCAGCTGCCAAACGCCCTGTCCTTCTTTGGCGGTACCAGATTTGTGCCCATCATTTCCACATTGGTATATATGCTGGTGGGCATCTTGATGTACTTTGTATGGCCCATTGTTCAAAACGGCATCTTTGCACTGGGTGGTTTGGTGACAGGATCCGGTTATGCGGGAACACTGATATTCGGATTGATTAAGCGTTCATTGATACCCTTTGGTCTGCACCATGTATTTTATATGCCTTTCTGGCACACCGCTGTGGGCGGCACCATGGAAGTGGCAGGAGAAATGGTGCAGGGCGGCCAGAATATCTTCTTTGCACAGCTGGCAGATGCAGGGAATATCGCCCGTTTCAGTTCGGATGCTACCAGATTTTTCTCCGGAGAATTTATTTTTATGATTTTTGGTCTGCCCGGAGCGGCTCTTGCCATGTATCAATGTGCCAAGCCTGAGAAAAAGAAGGCAGCAGGGGGCTTACTTTTGTCTGCATCCCTGACCTGTATGGCCACAGGTATCACAGAGCCCATAGAGTTTTCCTTCTTGTTCGTGGCGCCCATACTCTTTGTGGTACAGGTGATTCTGGCGGGTACTGCATATATGATTGCCCATATGCTGGATATTGCTGTGGGATTGACTTTTTCCGGTGGTTTGCTGGATTTCTTCCTGTTCGGTATCTTACAGGGGAATGAAAAGACAAGCTGGCTCAGAGTGATTCCCGTGGGTATCATTTATTTCTTCCTGTATTATTTTATCTTTAAATTCCTGATTCGTAAGCTTGATTTAAAGACTCCCGGACGCGAGGAGGATGATGTGGAAACCAAGCTGTTTACCAAAGCGGATGTAAATGCCCGAAGGGAGAGTAAGAAGGAAGGAGAGGGGGCTTCTGAAAAGGCCGTCAGTGAGACCATTACCAGAGGCTTGGGTGGTAAAAGTAATATCAGTGATGTGGACTGTTGTGCTACCAGGCTGCGTTGTACGGTAAAGGATGGTTCCAGGGTGAACACTGCCTTACTCAAAGGCACAGGTGCTTCCGGTGTGCTTCACAAAGGAAACAGTGTGCAGGTAATCTATGGTCCCCATGTAACGGTGATTAAGTCGGATTTGGAGGATTATCTGGCCACAGCACCGGATGGATTTGCGGAAACAACAGAAACAACCATTGATGAAGAAGCAAAAGTAAAGTATGATAGTGATGAGGATGCAGAGAAAAAAGTGGTGCGTTCCGTTACCATATCCAGTCCTGTAAGCGGCATGGCAGCGGACTTGGGAACTGCGCCGGATGAAGCCTTTGCGGCAGGGATGATGGGAGACGGCGCTGTAGTAACGCCGGAAGAGTCCACTGTATATGCACCGGAGGATGGAGAAGTGGTCTTTGTATTTGATACAGGGCATGCCATCGGATTTCGGACGGATTCGGGGATCAGTCTGCTGATTCATATCGGTATAGATACTGTTAAATTAGACGGGAAAGGCTTTGAAGTCTTGATAGAGGCCGGACAGAAAATAAAGAAAGGAGAGCCGATATTAAAGCTTGATTTGGAATACCTGAAGGCTAATGCCCCTTCTATAGTGTCACCGATTTTGTGTACGGAATTGGAGGAGAATCATAGGATTCGTTTGGTAAAAGAAGGAAAAGTAAGTGCAGGGGAAGCACTTTTTGCAGTGGATTTTCTGGAGTAAGTATAGAGGAATGAAGATAGTTAAAGGGGAAATCGTATTATGAAGACATTTTGTTATGAAATAAAGGATGCCATCGGTGTGCATGCAAGACCTGCAGGTATGCTGGTGAAAGAGGCAATTAAGTATGACAGCAGGATTGTGATTAAGGCCGGTGATAAAAGTGCTGAGGCTACCAAGCTGATGGCGCTGATGGGGTTGGGAATTAAGCAAGGGCAAAAGATAGAAGTCACCATAGATGGTTCGGATGAAGAAAAGGCCTTTGCAGGCATCAAGCAGTTTTTTGAGCAGAATCTGTAGAAACGGAGAGAAAATTATGCAGTGTTTCAAGGGAAAGTCCATATATAAAGGAATTGCTATGGGACCGGTAGTTGTTTTAAAGAAAAATGACTACCGCGTGAAGCGTGCACGCGTAGAGAATACAGAGGCAGAGCTTGTGCGTGTGGAAGAGGCAATTGCACGTTCCGTGGAACAGTTGCAGAAGCTTTACGATAAGGCGATTGTAGAGGTGGGGGAAGCCAGCGCAGCTATATTTGAGGTGCATCAAATGATGCTTAATGACAGTGATTATCTGGATGCCATTAATAATATTATTCGAACGGAACAGGTAAATGCGGAGTACGCCGTGGCACGCGCCGGAGATCATTTTGCACAGGTCTTTGCCGAAATGGAGGATGATTATATGCAGGCGCGGGCGGCGGATGTGAAGGATATTTCCGAGCGTCTGGTGCGGAATCTAAGCGGCGGTGGCAGTAATGATTTCAAGTTTGAGGAACCGGTTATCGTTGTAGCAGAGGATTTGAGTCCCAGTGAGACCGTGCAAATGGATAAGGAAAAGATATTGGCCTTTGTGACGGTCCACGGTTCCGGCAACTCTCACACTGCAATTCTGGCCAGAATGATGAATATACCGGCACTAATCGGTGTGCCGCTAAAGCTTGATGCGGTAAAAAGCGGTATGCTTGCAGTGGTGGACGGATGTGTGGGACAGGTAATCTTTGAGCCGGACAGTGCTACCTGCGCCGAAGCGGAACGTAAGATACGTGAGGAAAAGGAGAAAAGCAGACTTTTGCAGGAATTAAAAGGAAAAGAGAACGTAACACAGGGTGGACAAAGGATTCACATTTATGCCAATATCGGCAGTGTCAGTGATATCGGATATGTTTTAGAAAATGATGCAGGAGGAATCGGTCTGTTTCGCAGTGAATTTCTCTATTTGGGCAGAGAGGATTTCCCTACGGAGGAAGAGCAGTACCGGACGTATAAACAGGCTGCACAGCTGATGGCCGGGAAAAAGGTGATTATACGTACACTGGATATCGGAGCGGACAAGCAGGTGGACTATTTTCAGCTGGAGAAAGAAGAGAACCCGGCTATGGGGTATCGTGCCATCAGAATCTGCCTGAAACAGCCGGATATATTTAAAACCCAGCTGCGTGCGCTATTACGTGCGGCTGTCCATGGGAATCTATCCATTATGTATCCTATGATTACTTCGGTGGAAGAAATTACTCAAATTCGGAGAGTTATGGAGGAAGTGAAGGCGGAATTAGAGTGTCAGGAGATACAGTACAGGGTGCCGGAGCAGGGGATTATGATAGAAACACCGGCAGCGGCGCTGATCAGTGATGAACTGGCTGAGATGGTTGACTTTTTCAGTATCGGCACCAATGATCTGACCCAGTACACCTTGGCAATAGACAGGCAGAATGAGAAGCTGGATGATTTTTACAATCCCTATCATAAAGCAATCATGCGCCTGATACAGATGGTTGTGGACAATGGGCATAAATGTGGTAAGTGGGTAGGAATATGCGGTGAACTGGGAGCGGACCCTACGCTGACAGAGCAATTTATACGTATGGGAGTGGATGAGCTGTCCGTGGCGCCGTCCATGGTACTGAAACTCAGAAAAATTGTACGTGAATTGAAAATTTAGTCGATATTGACAGTGATTTTC
>JAZODQ010000002.1:0-11240 GCA_045597105.1 Acetatifactor sp. | reverse complement strand
TTCGACATATCTTAAGTAAAAGTTTAGAGGATTATCGAAAAAAAGTCAACAATGTAGGGGGAAATGTGAGAAAAAGTGTAAAAAGAGGGGAAAGATGGGAACTTGACTATATGAATAAAATTGTACTATAATAAGTACAATCTATGTATACAAAATACATACAAGGTACAGACTTTACCTTGTAGAGGCAGTTGATTTTACGATAGCATTATTTGGAGTTAGAGAGGTTTTCTGTTATGAGCGAGCTGACACGAAAAGCTTATGCAAAAATAAATTTGGGACTGGATGTGGTGCGCAGACTGGAGAATGGCTACCACGAAGTGAAGATGATTATGCAGACGGTGGGAATCTGCGATGAACTCACATTTACAAAGCAGGACAGCGGTATCACGATTTCTACGGATGCAGGTGAACTTCCTACGGATGAGAATAATTTAATCTATAAAGCGGCGAAGCTGTTACTGACAGAATGTGGTGTCACCGGAGGTGTACATGTCCATCTGCGCAAGCAGATACCCATTGCAGCGGGTATGGCAGGTGGCAGCAGTGATGCGGCAGCCACATTTAAGGGCGTGAATGAATTATATGAGCTGGGCTGCAGTATGGAAGAGTTGCAGCGACTGGGAGTAAAGGTAGGTGCAGATGTGCCCTATTGTATTATGGGAGGCACTGCTTTGGCAGAAGGGATCGGTGAGAAACTGACAGCACTGAAACCGACGCCGGATTGTCTGATACTGGTGGCTAAGCCGGATATTGACGTATCCACCAAATATGTTTATGAGCATTTGGACGCGGCAGGACTTACGCAGCATCCGGATATTGAAGGTATGCAGGCAGCCATTGAAGAGGGAGATTTGCAGGGGATACTGAACCGTATGGAAAATGTGCTGGAAAGTGTTACGGTGCAGGCTTATCCCATAATAGACAGAATTAAACAGAGAATGAAAGAGCTGGGTGCCCGGCAGAGCCTGATGAGTGGCAGTGGTCCCACTGTATTCGGCATTTTTACGGAAGAGGCTGAGGCAAAGGCCGCATATGAAGCATTACAAAAGGATAACCTGGCAAAACAGATTTTTCTGACGAAGCCGGTAGAAGCTATAGAGTAGGAAACAACGGACGTATGGCGTAGTAGCAGGGAAAGGAGCAGGCATGCAGGATAATTTGCAGATAACAATGGATCAGTTTTTACCTCTCAGAGACGTGGTGTTTAATACATTGCGCCAGGCGATTCTGACCGGTGAATTAAAGCCCGGTGAGCGTCTGATGGAGATTCATCTGGCCAACAGACTTGGCGTCAGTCGTACCCCCATTCGTGAGGCGATTCGTAAGCTGGAACTGGAAGGTCTGGTTATCATGATACCCAGAAGGGGTGCAGAGGTGGCGCAGATTACGGAAAAAAGTATGAATGATGTGCTGGAAGTGAGACGCTCCATGGATGCGCTTTGCGTGGAACTGGCCTGTGAACGCATCACCGAGGAAGCACTGATACAGCTCAAAGAGGCTTGTGATAAGTTCGAGCAGGCGGTGCAGACCAAAGACATAAAGCAGATAGCCCAGGCGGATGTGGCACTGCATGATATTATTGTACAGGCTACCGGCAATATGAGACTGGTGCAGCTGATTAATAATTTGTCCGAGCAAATGTATCGTTACCGTTTTGAGTATATAAAGGACAGTAGCCAGCATGTACGTCTGATAGAGGAACATCGGATGATTTATGACAGTATTGTCAGAAAAGACAAGGATGCAGCCTGTGAGGCGGCCAAAACACATATTGATAATCAAAAGAAAGCGATTATTGATCAGCTCAGATTGGAAAGAACCGGTAGATAAATTCTGGTACCCATGAATAAAGTTCGTAAAATGGTTCATACTTCATATATCAAACAGGAATGGAGTATGAAATATGAATGAAAAGAATGAAAACCGGAAACTGAAAATAAAAACGCAGATAATCAATGCAGGCAAACATCTTTTGCTATGCGGCGCCATGATACTTTGTTGGTGGGGATTATTTATGCCTCGTCTTTTGATGAATGAGGATACCGTTAAAGTAGTGGTTGCAGACGAAAGTTTCGAATACAATATAGAAGATTATGATATGTACATGGAAATCCTGCAGGCAGACGAAGACAAGGTTGTATTTAAGAGTAGGTTATTAGAGTATTTGAAAGAAGCAGGAGTTTTGGAATAACCTGCAAATGTTAAATGACGGAAAGGTACGGGAAGTAATATGACAAAAGAAGTAATGATTCGCATTGTAGGAATGCACCAGGGCGAGGAAGCCCATAAAGAGCAGGTGGCGTCTGCAGCGGCCGGTGTATATTATATCAAAGACGGTGTTCACTATGTATTATTTGAGGAGCGTCAGGAAGGCTTCGCAGAAACCATTAAAAACCGTATCAAACTGAAAGGCAAGGTATTGGAAATCAGTAAGCAGGGACTTTTAAACTCCAATATGGTGTTTGAAGAGGGGGTGGTACATAACTCGGCATACACAACTCCTTACGGTAGATTTCTGATGGGTGTACATACACATCGTTTTGCCATGGAAGAACGTGAGGACAGCTTGCGTATTCAAGTGGATTATACACTGGAAATGGATGACAAATTTGTGGCGGAGAGCCGTATCGATATTATGGTGGTGTCTGCGAATTTGCCTCAGAAGCTTGCTGAGGAGCAAAAATAGAATCGAAAAGTTGCGAAATATAGCAAACGGATAAAGAAGAACCCCTGATATCGGTTGATATCGGGGGTTCGATTTTTAAAATCATAGGGTTAAACCATAAGCACTATTACTTGATGGGCTTAGCGCCGGCTTTTTCCTGAGCAGCTTCTACTGCACGCTTGAACCAGCCTTTTTTCTTGGTTTCCTGCTTAGCATCGTTCTTACCATGCAGGCCCTTTACATCCAGAATGTAGATGCCGCTTACAACAGCCTTTACTTCCTTTTTCACGGGAATGCTGTCAAAAATTTTCTCATCGCTGACAAGGGACATAATCTGGGGACCAACCTTAGCTTTTACGATGGGCAGCTTGGCACGACGCATCAGCTTGGGTGTCTGGTCAATAACCATCTGGGGCAAACCGGAATCGGCAATTTTTACACGCTTCTTATCAATAATCAGCATGCTGATGCTCTGCTTGTTGGCATTGAGCATTTCCTGCTGCTCATCCTGCTTCTTTTGAGCCTTCTTACCTACAAAATATAATACGATAAGCGCTGCAATCAAAATAACGATGACAACGATTAATACGATAACCCATGTTTTCATGATTGGGTGAACCTCCTTATTTTTGCTACGTACTTGGACATTGTATCATACTTGGTTACAGATAATCAATAAAACATTTATGAATAATTTACATTTTTTGCAAGTTGGTCGTGCTATACTTATGAATATGGTTGAGACCATGGAAAATAGCAGGAATGGAGAAGAGGGATAGTTTATGGATGGATTTATGGAAATAATCAGTTCAATAGGTGATTTTATATTCAACCACATGATTTGGTGGAATTTGCTGTTCTCCATTATTATTGTTTTCTTTGAAAGACGTAATCCCAAAAGTGTGTGGGCATGGCTTTTGCTCATGTATTTTATACCGGTTCTGGGGTTCATTTTTTATCTGTTTCTGGGACTTAATATACATAATCGTAAGATGTTTCGAATCAAAGAAATTGAGGACAGACTCAGTCGTGCCATTCGCAAACAGGAGCAGCAGCTACGTACGAAAAGTGTGGAAAATATAGATGAGGCAATCAGCGGTTATACGGATTTGATTATGTATAATCTGGAAACCTCCGATGCAGTGCTTACAGATGATAATCATGTGGAGATTTTTACTGAAGGAAGATCCAAATTCGATGCACTTATAAAAGATTTGGAAGAGGCAGAGCACTTCATACACATGCAGTACTATATTATCAAAAATGATGTATTATTTAATCAAATCAAAAATGTGCTGGTCAAGAAAGTGCAGCAGGGTGTGGAGGTACGCATACTTTTTGATTCCATGGGATGCAGAACCATCCGGCATGGTTATTGGAAAAAATTAAACGCGCTGGGAATTATGACCGCAGAATTCTTTCCGGCTTTTTTCGGCATTTTCCAGCTGCGTATGAATTACAGGAATCATCGCAAAATAGTAGTGATAGATAATAAGGTGGCCTATGTGGGCGGGTTTAATATCGGCAAGGAATATGTGGGACTGGATGAAAAGTTCGGACATTGGAGAGATACCCATCTGCGCATTACAGGCGGTGCGGTACATGCGCTCGGGCTTCGCTTTATGATGGATTGGAACTATGCGGCAAAAGAGAATCTGCTGCAAAAAATGCAGGCTATAGATGCACATGAAGATTTAAGCCGGGAGGTGCCGGATATTCCGGAAGGTGCACACAAAGGGAATTGTGACATCCAAATTATCAGTAGCGGACCGGATAATAAAACGGAACAGATCAGGGATAATTATCTGAAACTGATACACAAAGCAAAGAAGAGCATCTATATACAAACCCCCTATTTTGTCCCGGATGAGGAAATATTGACAGCACTAAAAATCGCCGTACGCTCAGGGATTGAAGTGAATATCATGATACCCTGCAAGCCGGACCATATGTTTGTGTACTGGGCAACTTATTCCTACATCGGTGAATTAGTGATGTATGGGGCCAATTGCTTTACTTATGATGACGGTTTCCTGCATAGTAAAGGTTTGATAGTGGACGAAAAAGTATTCTGCTATGGTACAGCCAATATGGATATCCGCAGTTTTGCATTGAATTTTGAAGTGAATGCAGTGGTATATGATGAAGAGAAGGCGAAAGAAATGGTGGACATTTTTAAACAGGATTTGAAAGCATGTACCCGGATTACCAAGGATATGTATGCCTCACGTAAACTGCAAATTCGCATAAAAGAGCAGATTTGCCGATTGTTTTCGCCCTTTTTATAGTGAAAAGGCTTTTATTATTCGTGCTTTTATGGTATAAAGAAATATGTGTGTCCGTAGGGATGAGACCGGAGAGGGGCCGGGCGGCGTTTTGAAGGGCACGAGAGTTACTATTGTATAAGGATATATAGAAAGGCAGTAATGATGATGAAAAAAAGAATTTTAGCAGCGCTGATAGTGGCGAGCGCATTGATGATGACCGCATGTGGTAATGCTGAAGGTGAGCAGGAATCTGTGCAGAATACCGTGGGAACAGAGCAGGAAGGCGTGGCACAGGGAAGTACTTATCTGAAAGACATGGATTTAGATAAGTATATAACCGTTGGCGAGTACAAAGGAATGGAAGTAAATGTGGAAAAAAGAGAACTTCAGCAGAAAGATGTAGAGCTGGAGTACAGATATATGCTTTCAGATGTAGTAACGGCAGAATCCGGTGCAGTTACGGACAGAGCCATTGTAGATGGTGATCTGATTAATTTGGATTTTGCAGGCTATAAGGATGGAGTGGCATTTTCCGGAGGTACTGCAGCAGGTCAGTTGCTGGGTATCGGAAGCGGTCAGTTCATCGACGGTTTTGAAGCCGGTCTGGTAGGTGTGAAACCCGGTGAAACAGTGGATTTGAATCTGACTTTCCCGGAAAACTACGGAAATGAAGAGCTGAACGGAGCTGCAGTAGTATTTACGGTGACTGTCAACTATATCATTCCCGGTAAGGAAGAAAGCAGTGATGAAAAGGTACAGGAACTGGCGATTCCTGATGTGACAACAAGAGAACAGCTGTATGCATATGTAGAAGATTATTTGAAAGCGTCTTTGGAGCAGGAGTATTCCCAGCAGGTTGAAAATGCAGTTCTTACAAAGTTTTTGGAGGAATGTACGTTCATAGAAATGCCGGCTGAAAGACTGGAGGCTGATAAAGCACAGACTACAACAAATCTGGAGAATCAGGCTGCAGCATACGGTATGGATGCGGCAACCTTTACACAGTATTTTTATGGCATGGAACTGGATGCTTTTGTTGACATGTATACAGAGTCCGTAACACAGCAGCTGATTGCCATGCAGGCAGTTGCGAATAAGGAAGGACTGGGTATTACAGACGAAGAGCTGAACTCCATGTTGACAGAGTATGCCACAGCAGCAGGTGTGGACAGCATTGATGAGTATCGCGGAAATATTGATCTGGAAACATACAGAGAGTATTTTATGTATGATAAGGTATTGAATTTCCTTGTTGAAAATGCTACTATTACTAATTAGTTAATGTTATTGAACGGTTAAATGAAAAAGGCGAATTTAACCGAAATAGGAGCACGGCGCCGGTGCGGATGGGAAATAAATATGAACTTGACAGATATTAGAGATTTATATCGTGACAGTGCAAAGTATGCGAACCAGGAGATTACAGTAGGTGGCTGGGTGAAGAATAATCGTGATTCTAAGACCTTTGGATTTTTGGTTATTAATGACGGTACCTTTTTCGAGCCGCTGCAGGTAGTATATAGTGACAATCTGAATAATTTTGAAGAGATTTGCAAGATAAATGTAGGTGCGGCGTTGATTATCAAAGGAACTATCGTGCTTACTCCCGATGCAAAGCAGCCTTTTGAAATGCAGGCGGCAGAAGTATTGGTAGAGGGTCCCTCCGGTGCGGACTATCCTCTGCAGAAGAAGCGTCACAGCTTTGAATATCTGCGTACCATTTCACATTTGCGTCCCAGAACCAATACCTTCCAGGCAGTGTTCCGTGTACGCTCTCTGATTGCGTATGCTATTCATACTTTCTTTATGGAGAGAGGTTTTGTTTATGTGCATACACCCCTGATTACAGGAAGTGACTGTGAGGGTGCAGGCGAAATGTTCCAGGTAACTACCATGGATTTGAACAATATTCCCAAGACTGAGGATGGTAAGGTTGATTTCAGTCAGGACTTCTTTAATAAGCCTACCAATCTGACAGTTAGCGGTCAGCTGAATGTAGAAACTTACGCATTTGCATTTAAGAATGTATATACCTTTGGTCCTACCTTCCGCGCAGAGAATTCCAACACAACCAGACATGCAGCAGAGTTCTGGATGATTGAGCCTGAGATGGCATTTGCAGATTTGAAGGATGACATGATTCTGGCAGAAAGCATGTTGAAGTATGTGATTCGTTATGTGCTGGAAAATGCACCCGAAGAGATGGCATTCTTTAACCAGTTCGTGGACAAGGGACTGATTGAGCGACTGAACCACGTGGTAAATTCTGACTTTGGTCATGTAACCTATACCGAGGCTATTAAGATTCTGGAAAAGAACAATGATAAGTTTGATTACAAGGTATATTGGGGCTGTGATTTACAGACAGAGCATGAGAGATTCCTTACAGAGCAGGAATTCAAACGCCCTGTATTCGTAACCGATTATCCCAAGGAGATTAAAGCTTTCTATATGAAGCTGAATGAAGACGGCAAGACTGTAGCAGCTATGGATTGTCTCGTACCCGGTATCGGTGAGATTATCGGTGGCAGCCAGCGTGAGGATAAGCTGGAGCTGTTGGAGCAGAGAATGGATGAGCTGGGGCTGAATAAAGAGGATTATGACTTCTATTTGGATTTGCGCAGATACGGTTCCGTACGTCATGCGGGCTTTGGTCTGGGCTTTGAGAGATGTGTTATGTATTTGACCGGTATGGGCAATATCCGTGACGTTATTCCCTTCCCTCGTACCGTGAATAACTGCGAACTGTAAATATGTTTTAAAAACACACTCCTGTGAATCAGGAGTGTGTTTTTATATGTGAAAAATGTACTATTTGCAGAATTTGGTAGTGCTAAGTGTTGCGAAATGTGGTATGATGGTAAGGTAGGTGTTACATAGGTATTTTTGAAAGGATACGTGCGATAAATGCGAAGAATAATTCGTTTCGGAAGAAAAATGGCAACCTTAGGTTTGGTGGGATTGCTTACGCTGACTCCTGTGATGGAGGCTTCTGCAACCACAATATCAGAGATTAAAGATAAAATTAATCAGCAACAAGGCAAATTAGATTCCATCAATGATAAGATAGACAGCCTGACGGATGAGCAGGATATTATATTAGAGAAGATTGATGACCTGAATGCGGAAATCATCAATACCATGGCCAGCATTGGTGTGAAGGAAGAGGAGATTGCCGCAAAGGAGCAGGAAATTGCTGATAAGCAGGTGCAGATTGAGCAGAAACAGGCCGAGTATGAAGAGGCTAAAAAGCAGCAGGAAGAGCAGCAGACATGCATGAATGCACAGGCGAAGCTCTTGTATGAAAATAATAACAGTACACTGATAAATGTAATATTAACCGGTGGCGGTCTGGCGGATATCCTGAACCGTATGGATTATGCAGAGCAGATTTTCGGCTACGGCAAGAATAAGCTGGATGAGTATGAAGCTACCAAGGTAAGAGTCCATGAGTTATGGGATCAGCTGGTGATTGAAAAGACCGGTCTGGAAGAGGCAAAGGTGGTATTGGAAGCGGATAAAGTGTCGCTGGAAAGCCAGAAGGCAGAGCTGGATACCATGCTTGCACAGAAGAAAAAGGAATCAGCCAATTATGAGGCGGAGATAAAGAAGGCCCAGCAGGAAGCAGCTGTTGCAAAGAAATTGTTGCAGCAGGAAAAGAATGCATTAAAGAAGCTGGAGCAGGCACAGGCCATGGCCAATAAGGAAATATCCAGCACTTCCTACGATAGTATTATTAATAATGCTGCAGGCAGTGATCTGGGTAAAAAGATAGCGAAATACGGTTGTCAGTTCATCGGTAACCCTTATGTATACGGTGGCACCAGTTTGACCAAGGGTGCGGATTGTTCCGGATTTACCTATCGAATTTATGCAGACTTCGGTTATACCCTTCCACGTACCTCCACAGCACAAAGGAGTGCAGGTGTGGGTGTCAGCTATGCAGAAGCCCAGCCCGGTGATTTGATTTGTTACAGCGGTCATGTAGGACTGTATATTGGTGGCGGCAAGATTGTACATGCCAGCAACCAGAAGAGTGGTATCAAGGTAAATAATGCGAATTACCGGACCATTCTGGCAGTAAGAAGAATTTTGAAATAAGGAATGTAAAGTGAGACTCAGGAGCTTTTGTATATAGTGCAAGGTTCCTGAGTTTTTTTGTTTTTGCTAAAGTTAATACTGGAACGCGCCGATAAAAACATTAGTACAATAAAAAGTTACTATGAGGATTTTTATGAACGTTGTTGCTCACAATTTGCTGGCGATGAATGCGCAGAGACAATTTGGAATAAATGCAGGAAGTAAGGCAAAATCTACAGAAAAGCTTTCTTCCGGATACAAAATAAACAGGGCTGCAGATGACGCTGCAGGTCTGTCTATTTCTGAGAAAATGCGCAGACAGATCAGAGGTCTTAGCCAGGGTGTGGCAAATACCCAGGACGGCGTATCCCTTTGCCAGGTGGCAGACGGGGCTCTTGCAGAAGTAAATGAAATGCTCCACCGCATTACAGAGCTTTCCGTGAAAGCGGCAAACGGTACTAATAGTGAGCAGGACAGACAGTATATACAGGAAGAAATACAGGAAATATTGGCTGAAATAGACAGAGTCGGTGAAACGACTACTTTTAATGAACGCCCTGTTTTTAAAGGACATGACCGGGTGATTCTGGATAGTGACGGTTCTTCGGTTAATATGGGAGATGTTGAGTTCTCTGATTTGCAGTTGGCAGATGTTAATTTGGGAAAGACTCCTTTGGTAGATGGAGAAAATGCAGATATGCTGCATCTGCAAGCAATTGTAAGTAATGAAAATTCAGCCATGAATGGTCAGACCTTTAATTTGATTTTCGGAAATGGTTCCACTTCTTCCTCTTCCGTCAGAATCACAGACGGAGCAGATAATCAGATGACTGTGAAATTGGAAGAGTTCGCAACCGGTGATTTTAGTACAAATGGTACCAATGAATGGTCCAGAGAATTTACATATTCATCAGGAACAGGTGTGGAAATTGGTCTTAAGCAGACTGTCCGCATAGAGGATACTTCTGATACTGAGAAAAACTATGCGATTTCCTATGAATTCAAAGATGCAACGAATGTGAAAAATTTAGAATTCATGTTCCATGCGGATACTGCCTATAATAATAACGATACTTGTGAAGGATACTTCATCGGCGGAACCAGAGTAGATAAATATTGTGTATACTCCCAGAACGGTTCCCAGCTGACATCCAATGCTACTTCCGATTATGTGTATAATGGGTCTATACCGGACAGTCTTTCTGTTATAGACGTAGACAATGCATTGGCTTTTTCAGAGAAAATATCCTTTGGTTCCCAAAAGCCGGACAGCTTGTCCATAGGTAATTATGGTCAGATTCACGATTGGTCATACTATAATACATTGGATGGCAGACTGGGAGTAAATGCAGAACGTACCGATTTGGGCTTCAGTTTGTACTATAATCTGGGAGATATGACGCAGAACAGTTCCGTATCTTTTAGTTACGGTATCGCCAATATGGAGACCGATTCCAATTTGAGTAATGTGACCGTGAAGCCGGATACAAGTGTAGTAAGTACTCACGAGGAGAAGTGGTCCGTATGGATTCAGTCCGGTGCAGAAGCCGGAGATGGCATGCATGTAATCATCGATGAAATGAATACGGAAATCCTGGGGATTGATAAGCTGGATGTATCCACAGCAGATGGTGCAACCAGAGCGATAGATGAAGTGGCAGGAGCATTGAAAAAGGTAACCGCCAACAGAAGTCGCATAGGCGCACAGCAGAATCGTATGGAACATACCATAGCCAATGAAGAAAACGTGGTAGAAAATACCACAGCTGCGGAATCCCGTATCAGAGACACGGATATGGCCCGCGAAATGGTAAGATTCTCCAACCTAAACATATTAAGTCAGGCGGGACAGGCCATGATGGCACAGGCAAATCAAAGTAACCAGGGAGTACTGAATTTGCTTGGCTGATAGAAGGAAAAGAAATACGTAATTGTCATACTGTTTAAGAATCCCTCATACAATGTAAAAAAAGTATCTGAGGGATTTCTTTTTGAAAGACTATATCGAAGAGCGGGCAATGGGTATTGCCGGTTACATTATCGAGAATAATGCGACGGTGCGGCAGACAGCGAAGGCGTTCGGTGTGAGTAAGAGTACCGTACATAAGGACGTAACGGAGCGATTGGTTCGGATTAACCCTACACTGGCCAAGGAGGCCAGAAAGGTATTGGATGTGAATAAATCGGAGAGGCACATAAGGGGAGGTATGGCGACGAAGGAGAAA
>JAZODQ010000001.1:0-6725 GCA_045597105.1 Acetatifactor sp. | reverse complement strand
AGCTGAATGCCTGCACATGAAAAGGGAATGATCAGAAAGGTGTGAAAAATATGCGTACGATGCAAAGTCTGAGAACTGAAAAATGGATGGCACCTGTATGGGGCGGTGAACGCATGTGGGAAGAGCCGGTATGTTTTTTTGAGGATGCCGGGGGCGATATCAAAGGTGGAAAATTATTGTACACACCAAATAAAATCACAAGTGTTATTAATTATGACGCTTCGATTGTGTACGAGGAGCATATAGACTATGAAGTGACACAAGATGGTATACGTCTGACGGAGGGAAGTAATATACCGGTTTTAAAACGTGATGCTTATATAGGTGCATTTACAGGAGAACCCGGTACGGACTGGTTGTGTCTGCCGGAGAAAGAACACTTTGTACATATTCTTGCGGATATTGTTCAGTTTCAGATTCTTGTGACATATGAAACAGATAGTGATAGCGTAGAGGCAGAAGTGTGCCCCGCCGCATGGACAGGCTGTGTGCCGGCTAAGCAGGGCGTAAAGCTTGTAAATACTTATGACAAACTGGAAAAAGGAGAGCCGCTTCATGTGGTGTTTTACGGAGATAGCATTACTGCCGGCTGGGAGGCCAGTGGTGCAGATGAATGGGCGGTGGATATGTACAGTTTGGAACCCATGAGGATACATTTTGAACGTTATCCGAAAATGCCTGTTTGGGCACAGCTGGTAGCGGAACAGCTCAAGAGTTGTTTCCCCAATGTGGATATTACCAAGGATAACCTGTCTGCAGGCGGCTCTACGGCCCAGTGGGGACTGGAGCATGTAAATGAACTCTTTGACCGTGTGGCAAAGCCGGATTTGGTGTTTGTAGGCTTTGGTATGAATTGTATGTGGGATGCACCGGAGGTATTTATCGGATATATAAGAGGTATTCTGGAAGAACTGCGTAAGCGTAATCCGGATTGCGAATTTGTGTTGTATCCCGCTATGGTTGCAAATCCGGAGATGGCGGCTTATCAGCATGACAATATGAGCATCTATGAGGCGGCACTGGAGGAATTTGCCGCAAGTCAGCCCGGTGTGATAGCAGCACCTGTACACAGTATGTTCCGGGAACTGATAAACAGAGGCAAGGAATATTATGAGATCAGCGGAAATGCAGTGAATCATCCCAATGATTTTTCTATCAGACTGTATGCGCAGGTTATCTGGGAGACCATATGCCGTTAGAGCATGAGGAAGTGCAAATACTAATGTAATGTAAAAGATTAAGCAGGTATATCACTGCTTGGGGAGGAATAGAATTATGAAGAGTACGGAGTTTAGTACCCCGTTAAAATTAAGTGCTGTACAGATTACAGACAGTTTTTGGAACAGAGAACAGGAGCTGGTGAGGACGGAAGTGATACCTTATCAGTGGGAAGCATTGAATGACAGAGTGGAGGGGGCAGCTCCCAGCTTTTGCATGCGCAATTTCAAGGTGGCAGGCCGCCTTATGCGGGAAAAGAGAGAGCAAAAGGATTTTGTGCCGCCGGTATACTCTTTCAGAGGCTTTAACGCACTTCCGGATCCGGACAAGGGTATGGAAGAAGATAAGTTCTACGGTTTCCTGTTTCAGGACAGCGATTTTGCCAAGTGGATAGAGGCTGTGGGATATTCTTTGACTGTACATCCCGATTCCCGGCTGGAGCAGATTGCGGACGAGGCCATTGATATTGTATGCGCCGCACAGGCGGAGAACGGTTATCTGGATACTTATTACATTATTAATGGTATGGACAGGATTTTTACCAATCTAAAAGACCATCATGAGTTGTATTGCTTTGGTCATCTGGTGGAGGGAGCCATTGCATATTATCAGGCCACCGGTAAGGATAAGCTGCTGAAAGCCGCCATGCGTTACGGCGACTTTATCTGTGAATATTTCGGGCCTGAAGCGGGTAAATGCAAGGGCTATCCGGGCCACGAGATTGCAGAGATGGCTCTGGCAAAACTGTTTGAAATAACAGGTGATATGAAATATCTGAATCTGAGCAGTTTCTTTATAGACCAAAGAGGACAGAGGCCCTATTACTTCGAACTGGAGGAACAGGAGCGGGCAAAACATGAAGGTTGGGAATACAAGAGAAAACCGGATGAATTCGGCAAACAGGACGTTTATCATCAGGCGCATAAGCCTGTCCGTGAACAGGATGAGGCTGTAGGACATGCAGTGAGAGCGGTATATCTCTATAGCGGCATGGCGGATGTGGCCCGCATAAAAGGTGATGAAGAACTGTATCAGGCCTGCTGCAGACTGTGGGACAGTATCGTACAGAATAAGTTATACATCACCGGCGGTATTGGTGGCACCCATATGGGAGAGGCTTTTTCTTTCCCTTATGACCTGCCTAACGATACAGCATATTCCGAGACCTGCGCAGCAATCGGTCTGGTGTTTTTTGCTCGTCGCATGCTGGAAATTGAGGCGAAAGCAGAGTATGCGGATGTGATGGAACTTGCGCTTTATAATACCGTGCTGGCCGGTATGGCGCTGGATGGCAAGAGCTTCTTTTACGTAAATCCTCTGGAGGTATATCCTGAGGCATGTAAGCGTGACGAGAGAAAGTTTCATGTAAAGAGCACACGCCAGAAGTGGTTCGGATGTGCCTGCTGTCCGCCCAATATTGCCAGAATGGTTACATCTCTGGGTGCTTACATTTATACTGAAAATGCCACGACTTTATATACACACATGTATGTGGGCAGTAAGACGGAGTTCCTGGCAGATTTACACCGGGAAGGCAAAATGACCCGTGACATTCAAAAGATTCCTGTGTGTATGGAGCTGAAAAGTGATATGCCATGGGATGGACATGTAAAGGCAAAGCTTCATATGGAACAGCCGATTTACCATACCCTGGCATTTCGCATACCCGGCTGGGCAAAAAGCAGCGATACGGAGATTTGTCTGAAACGTAACGGTGAGCAGTGGCCGGAAACATTACTTCTGCGTAATATTGTAGATGGTGACTTTGCAGGACAGTTCCGTATGGGATTTGAGGATATGCAGGCAGAGATGAAGGACGGCTATCTGTATCTGACAGGTATCTGGCAGGACGGGGATATCATTGAATTGGAATTCCCCATGCCCGTGCGAGTGATGACAAGCAATCCTGCAGTGCGGGAAAATCAAAATCGTGTAGCGTTCCTGCGCGGCCCCATATGCTATTGTATGGAAGAGGCGGATAACGGAGCGGATTTACATCTGCTTTCGGCTAAAAAGGAAGCCTTGCTTTGTCCGGAACAGGAGATAAAGATTGTGAAAAGCGGGGAGCTGGGACACGAAATCAGTATGCTGAAGGTGCCCGGCAGCAGGATGATTCCACGGTGTTCTGCAGAGGGAAAGGAACCCTTGTACTGTGCTTTTTCAGAGCCTGTTACACAAAAAACAGAACTCACTCTGGTGCCCTATTATGCATGGAATAATCGTGGGGAGGGTGAGATGACGGTGTGGATGAACTACAAATAAAATTTTTTGTGCAAAAAGTGTGGAAACAGGGCGAATGGATACTTGATTTTTTGTCAAAAATTAAGTACAATCATAGGTAGTGTGTATGGCCATGCTGTACATAATTTTTAAGGGAGGTAACATACATATGTTATATATCGGTATCGATTTAGGTACATCTGCAGTGAAGTTACTGCTGATGGACGGTGAAGGAAATATCAAGAATATCGTATCCAGAGAATATCCTCTGTATTTCCCTCATCCCGGTTGGTCTGAGCAGAAGCCTGAGGATTGGTATGCACAGACAATCGATGGTATTAAAGAGTTGATCAAGGACGCTGACAAGAGTCAGGTTGCAGGTATCAGCTTTGGCGGTCAGATGCACGGCCTTGTTATTCTTGATAAAGAGGACAATGTAATTCGTCCCGCTATTTTGTGGAATGACGGTAGAACCTTTGAAGAGTGTGACTACCTGAATGATGTAATCGGCAAGGAGAAGCTGTCTGAGTATACAGCAAACATTTCCTTTACCGGATTTACTGCACCCAAGATTCTGTGGGTAAAGAATAAAGAACCCGAGAATTTTGCAAAAATAGAGAAGATTATGCTTCCCAAAGACTATATTGCATACAAGCTGACAGGTGTACATTGTACAGATGTATCCGACGCTTCCGGTATGTTGATTTTTGATGTTAAGAATCGTAAGTGGTCCAAGGAAATGTGTGATATCTGCGGTATCAATGAGTCCCAGCTGGCTAAGTGCTACGAG
This sequence comes from Acetatifactor sp., assembly GCA_045597105.1. Taxonomy (GTDB): domain Bacteria; phylum Bacillota; class Clostridia; order Lachnospirales; family Lachnospiraceae; genus Acetatifactor. Next base: position 2,497 of record JAZODQ010000001.1, on the reverse strand, counting down.
AGTTACGAGGCAGTAGGTACCGTATTACCCGCTATCGCTGATGAGCTGGGTATTCCTCACAATGTAGTAGTAGCTGCAGGTGCAGGCGACAACGCGGCAGCAGCAGTAGGTACCGGTACTGTAGGCGACAATATGTGTAATATTTCCCTGGGTACTTCCGGAACCATCTTTATTTCTTCCAAGAATTTCGGCGTGGACAAATTCAATGCACTGCATTCCTTTGCACATGCTGACGGTAAATATCACTTAATGGGATGTATGCTGAGTGCAGCTTCCTGTAATAAGTGGTGGATGGACGAAATCATCCGTACCAAGGATTATCCTGCAGAGCAGAAGGGTATTGAGAAGCTTGGCGAGAACCATGTATACTTCTTACCTTATCTGATGGGTGAGCGTTCTCCTCACAACAATCCTAATGCAAGAGCTACCTTCATCGGTATGACCATGGATACTACCAGAGAAGATATGACTCAGGCAGTTCTGGAAGGTGTTGCATTCGCACTGCGTGATTCCTTAGAGGTTGCTAAGAGCCTTGGCATCAATCTGGAAAGAACCAAGATCTGCGGCGGCGGTGCAAAGAGCCCCCTGTGGAAAAAGATGGTTGCTAACATCCTGAACCTGAAGGTGGATGTAATCGAGAGCGAGGAAGGTCCTGCTCTGGGTGGTGCTATGCTGGCAGCAGTTGCCTGCGGCGAGTACAAGAGCGTGGAAGAGGTTGCAGCTAAGATCGTTAAGATTGTAGATACTGTTGAGCCCGATCCCGAATTGGTTGCTAAGTATGACGAGCGTTACGCACAGTTCAAGGAGATTTATCCTGCTTGCAAGCCCGTATTCGATATTATTACCAAATAAATAACGGAGCATATTTGCCATGGGCAAGACTCTGTATTTATAAATATTGATTCTATGAAAGGAATAAACGCGATGAAGATTTTATCAGTAAATGATCCTGCTTTCAAAAAGTACGGAAAAGTAATTGATAACGTAGATTTGACCGAGCTGATTGAAGCTCTGAAGAAGACCCCTGTGACTGATGGTGTTGAGTACCAGCCCAGCGTAGCTGAACTGGAAGCAACCTCAGCAATGAAGGCTCTGAGCGAAGTAACCTATGGTGAAATGCCTATTCAGATTGGTTATTGTAATGGTCACAACTGCATGCTGAACGCTCTGGAGTATCACAGAGACTCCGAGATTAACGTAGCTGCAACAGACGCAATTCTGTTGTTAGGTACTCTTGCAGATGTTGAAGATGACTTTACATATGACACTGCAAAGGTTGAAGCATTCTTACTGCCCGCAGGTACTGCAGCAGAAGTATATGCGACAACTCTCCACTATGCTCCCTGTAGCGTAGATGGTAATGGTTTCCAGGTAGCTATCGTACTTCCTAAGGGAACCAACTATCCTTTAACTACCAAGCATGCTGCAGTAGCAGCTGATGGCAGTGCTCCCAGTGAAGACGCACTGATTACCGCTGTTAATAAGTGGTTAATCGGCCATGCAGAAGGTGGTTTGGATGAGGGCAGCTTCCTTGGCTTAAAGGGCAAGAACCTGAATGTCAATGAATAATTGCCGGTTATAAATACAAAGGAAATTATTAAATTTCACATATTTAAGGAGGATTAATTCAATGATCAATTTACCTAAAGTAAAAATTGGTATTGTTGCAGTAAGCCGTGACTGTTTCCCTGAGAGCTTATCTGTTAACAGAAGAAAAGCAGTAGTTAAGGCATATGCTGACAAATATGGTATGGATGACATCTATGAGTGTCCTATCTGTATCGTAGAGAGCGAAGTTCAGGCTGTTCAGGCTGCAAAGGATTTAAAGGAGCAGGGATGTAACGCACTTTGCGTATATCTTGGAAACTTCGGTCCTGAAATTTCTGAGACTTTATTAGTTCAGATTTTCGATGGCCCTGCAATGATTTGTGCAGCAGCAGAAGAGAGCCAGGGCGACCTTATGGATGGTCGTGGCGATGCTTACTGTGGCGTTTTGAACGCAAGCTATGCTATGAAGTTACGTAATGTAAAGGCATATATTCCTGAGTATCCTGTAGGTACTGCAGAGGAATGTGCAGATATGATTAACGAGTTCGTTCCTATCGCTAGAGCAATCGTTGGTATGAAGAGCTTAAAGATTATTTCTTTCGGTCCCAGACCTTCCAACTTCCTTGCTTGTAACGCTCCTATTAAGCAGCTTTACAACCTTGGCGTTGAAATCGAAGAGAACTCTGAGCTTGACCTGTTCGAAGCATTCAAGAATCATGCAGGTGACGCCAGAATCCCTGCAAAGGTTGCTGAGATGGAAGCTGAGCTTGGTGCAGGCAACAAGAAGCCTGAAGTATTAGAGAGACTTGCTCAGTACGAGTTAACCTTACTTGACTGGGTAGAAGCTCACAAGGGTTGCAAGGAATATGTTGCTATCGCTGGTAAGTGCTGGCCTGCATTCCAGACCCAGTTCGGTTTCGTACCTTGCTACGTAAACAGCCGTTTAACA